>SKJD01000109.1 GCA_007116095.1 Candidatus Hydrogenedentota bacterium | reverse complement strand
CAGTGACTGAGAGCCCGCATCTTCAACCGCATGGACTTCCGCATGGGGGCTTCCCGCGCTGTGGTGGTAGCCTTCGCCCAGCACCACGTTGTCCCGCACGATGACACAGCCCACCATCGGGTTGGGCTGGGTGCGGCCACGGGCTTGTGCGGCCAGGGCCAGGGCGCGTTGCATGTACTGGAGATCGCTGGACATAAAAAAAGCCTGAAAGTCGTCGTGGTTGACCTTCAGGGCGTTCTTGCACCTCCCGTGTCTGATGGGGCGCGCCACGGAATCAACAGGGCGGATTCCACGGATGCTTCCCGAACGGGTGCGCTGTATCAGGCCAGCAACCATAACGGTTCAATACGCCGTTCGCCCGGCGCTTGCGTAGCCATTCGCGACATTAATTCATCGCAGAGGCAAACACTACAACCCGGCTACGTCATATCGGCCTGATAATAACCTTCTCCCATCCGGACTCTAACCGTCGGCCCCGGAATTTCACACGGGTCTGCAACCGTCATTATGGATTCGACGGACGCTCGCGGGCTTTCACCGCCGGCCGGGAATTTCACCCTGCCCCGAAGGTTCTATGTACTTGTATTTACTGCCCTGATTATAACGCAGCAGCCCGGGGAAAGCAAATTGCTTTATGGGTTTCCTGCGGTATTATGGCATTTCGCAGCCAGAAAAAAGTATAGGTTCGGCATAAAAATTCGGGTGCAGTTGACTGCTATTACCGATGAAGTCGATTCGTTATGTGGAATAGCGAACTTTAGTTCGCCCATTCGCCCAAACTGTAACCACGAAAGGCACGAAACGACACGAAATGGGGCCATGGAAAGCCCTTTGTTTCGGGTGTGGGCCTGCGAATGCGAAGCCCAATCCCGTCATTCCTGCGCAGGCAGGCATCCAGATCCTTGACGGCAGTGTGATCACGGATGATTATAACGCGCCAATTTTTTAACGCAGAGACGCAAAGTTAACGGATATCGTTGCTCCGAAGGAGCTGAGCTAAATACAGCCCAGGGTTGGACTTGACCGCAAGGGCAAGGCCTACCCTGGGTAAGCGATACCACCGACTCCGCTACGCTGAAAGCGTTGCCTAAACGGTTGCGCTACATGCTGCGACCGCTGCGCGGTCGGGCGGTAATATTAGAACGGCATCCAAAAAATTCGGGTGCAGTTGACTGCATCGATTGGACGCTTGCCGAAATGGCCCCGGATTCAGTCCGGTGGGAGTTTGTTTTGGTCTTTTTTGCAAGGCTGTGTTATAGTAGGTGATGTCCATAAAGCTATATTCTCAATACATTTTATTTGATCCCCATAGGAGCTGTTACTAATGACGACTGCCAAAGTCGCAATTGAAATGCCGGAATTGGAAATAACCGGCGATATCCCTCCCAACATGCCGGCTGTCGCGCCACGTGATGTCGAAAAGACCACCCATCGGACCATCACCAAACGGGCCGTCATGTGGCTTGGACAGACCTGTAACTTGCGCTGTTACTTCTGTTACTTCCTCAATCGGATCGCCGATTCCAAGCATCCCGAGCACGATTTCATGACGCTGGACAAGGCCAAGAAGATATGCCACACGCTGCGGCACTATTACGGCTGCACCAGCATCGATATCCAGGGCGGCGAACCGACCATCTTCCCCGGCATCCTGGATTTGATTTCGTATTGCCGGGAGATTGGTCTGTACCCGACGCTGATCACGAACGGCTTGCACCTCGCAAAGCCCGGGGTGATGGAGCAATTCAAGGAAGCGGGTATTCGCGATTTCCTGGTCAGTCTACACGGCATTGGTGAAATCCACGACGAAGTGGTCTGCCGGAAAGGCGCCTACCAGAAGATCATCAAGGCGATTGAGCGCATGGTCGAGTGCGATGTGCCCTTCCGTATCAACTGTACGATGTCGAAGCCGGTGGTGCCGATCCTGACAAAAATTGCCGAAAAGGCCATTCACTACGGCGCGAACGGCGTGAACTACATCGCCTTCAATCCGTTTGAAGACCAGGAGACGGGCATCCGCACCCACGAAAACGTGGCCAAGTACAGCGAGATCAAGGAGCCCCTGACCCAGGCGATGGACATGCTGGAAGAGCATGACATTGAGGTGAACGTGCGTTACATGCCGCTTTGTGTGGCCGAGCCGCGTCACCGCAAGAATTTCTACAACTTCCAGCAGCTCACCTATGAACACCACGAATGGGATTACCAGAGTTGGCTGTGGACGGGGATGCAGCCCCAGCGCATGAAGGAAGGCGAGCTCACGCCGACGTACCGCCTGGGTCGCGGAGCCCGGCGTATCTACAGGGCCAATGCCTCGGAATGGCGGGACTGGTACAACAACTCCATCAAGGGCAAGCTCTTCTTCAACTTCCAGCGCTTTGTCGGACTTGTGGAGCAGAAGCTGCGCGGCAAGCATTTTGTCTGGCGTCGGGAAGCGATACTGCGCCCGCACATTGACTTGTACTATCAGTTCCATGAGGGCTGTGCAGACTGCGCCTCGCGCAATATCTGTGATGGTTTCCACGGGGACTACGCCAATTTCTATGGCACGGACGAAGCCGTCCCCATCAAAGACCATCCTCCCACCGATGATCCGTTGCATTACATCAAGGATCAGCAGAAAGTCGTGGAGCCGGAAGACCGGAGCTGGGCCCTGAAGATGTAAGCTGCGCCCTGGCTGGCTTGCGGACACGGAGCTTCGATTACAGCATCACCACGGCCAGGTTGCGGGCCCGAAGGTCGCCGCTGCGATAGGAAAAGAAATCCTCGCTACAGAGGGTACAGATACCGGAAATTTCAATGTGCGCTGCAGGAACCCCTGCGGCGCACAGTTGTTTCTGGTTGGCCTGCCACAGGTCGAGGTTGCGACCGCAGGGAGGGACCGCACAGTCGGCGGCAAAGGCTTCGGCGCAGTCGGGGTCCACTTCATAGCAGCAGGGACCGGCGGAGGGGCCGAGCACGGCATGGATTGATTCCGGGGGAACCTGGAACTGCGCAGTCATCGCCGCGACGGCAGCCGCGCTAATATGAAGCTGCGTCCCTTCACGTCCCGCATGTACCACGCCCGCCACGCCATGCTCCGGCGCATACAGCAGCACCGGCACACAGTCGGCGATGGCCACCCCGATAGGCAGCCCGGGCGTGCGGGTAATCAGCGCATCCGCTTTGCCCGGGGCATTCTCCGGAGTAAGCGCCCCGCAGCCGCGCTGGGCCTCGGCGACCGTCAGCACCGCCTTGCCATGCACCTGCCGGGCGATCACCAAATCGACTGCCTCATAGCCCGCAGTCTCGGCCAGGCGATACCGGCCGCCTTCGGGGACGCCCGACCAACTGCAATCGCCTTCGACGCGGGAGGAGATCACCGCACAGCCCAGGCCTTTGTCTTCCAGGAATGCAAAGCGCAACATAAGATGGTTTTCCTGTGTCCCCGCTGTCCGCTCTTAGAGGATATACCGGTTCAGATCATGGTCCTCGATCAGACCGGTGAGCCGTTCACGAACCTGTTGGCTGTCGATCCGGTACGTACTGTCCCGAAATTTCGGCGCATCAAAGGAGACCTCTTCCAGGAGGTTTTCCATGATGGTATGCAAACGCCGCGCTCCGATGTTCTCGGTTTCGTTGTTCACCTGCTGGCAAATCTCGGCGATGGTGTCGATGGCCTCGTCTTCAAAAACCAATTCCACGCCTTCCGTCTCTAGCATGGCAATGTACTGCTTGATGAGCGAACTCTTGGGCTCTTTCAGGATGCGGATGAAGTCTTCGGAATTCAGACTTTGCAGCTCCACGCGAATCGGGAAGCGGCCCTGCAATTCCGGAATGAGATCCGATACCTTCGAAATATGAAAAGCCCCCGCCGCGATGAACAGAATATGATCGGTTTTAACCGGGCCATGCTTCGTCGTGACCGTGCTGCCTTCCACGATGGGCAGGATGTCCCGCTGTACGCCTTCCCGGGAGACGTCCGGGCCATGGCCCTGGCCGCCGCCGCGTCCAGCGATTTTGTCGATTTCGTCCAGGAAGACGATGCCCGCGTTTTCCACCCGTTCCCGGGCGCGGGGAATCACGGTCTCCATGTCCACCAGCTCGTTCAGCGCTTCCTGTTCCAGAATGGTGCGGGCTTCGGCCACGGTCACCTTCCGGCGCTTCGAGCGCTGCGGCATGAGCTTGCCGAGCATGTCTTGCAGGTTGACCCCCATTTCTTCCATGCCGGAGTTCGAGAAGACCTGCATCATGGACTGCCCGCCGTTGTCCTGCACACTGACCTCCACTTCGCGATCGTCCAGATCGCCGGCCCGTAGCTTGCGCAGGAGCATCTCCCGGGTGCGGGCTTCGGCGTCTTGATCACGCCCCGGGCGATCCGTATCTTTTTCGCGCAGGTTGCGTGCGGGGCCTTCATCGCCAGCTGTCGGATCATTGGGATGAAAGACTTTCTCCGGACCACTGTGCTCCGGAGCGCTGCGTTCCGGACGTCGTGCGGAGGGCTGGGGCGGCAGCAGGATGTCCAGCAGGCGCTTTTCCGCGTTCTGCTGCGCGACGTCGGCCACTTCCCGCTTCATTTCTTCACGGATGATATTGATGCCCGCTTCCATCAACTCGCGGATCATGGACTCACAGTCCCGCCCAACATAGCCGACCTCGGTAAACTTGGAGGCCTCGACCTTGACGAACGGCGCGTATACCAGCTTGGAAAGCCGCCGGGCAATTTCTGTTTTACCCACCCCCGTCGGACCGATCATGATGATGTTTTTCGGGGCGACTTCGTCGCGCAGCGCTTCCGACAATTGCTGCCGGCGCCAGCGGTTGCGTAGGGCGATGGCCACCTTGCGCTTGGCATCGTCCTGGCCGATGATGTGTTGGTCCAGCGCCTCGACAATTTCCCGTGGGGTTAAGTCACGGTGGGGCGGGGTCTTGTCTTGTGCTTCCAGTGCTTCGTTCATGGGGTTCCTTTATGAGGGGGGACATGCCGCGGATTGCGCGACGCTAACAGAGTTTGTCCACCCGCCGTTGGTGCCGGTCAACGCCGCTGAACGGGGTTTCCAGCCAGATTTTAATTAGATTCTTGCATTCCTCCAGGGAGAGCAGGCGTTTGCCCAGGGCGATGATATTGGCGTCGTTGTGCTCCCTGGACAGACGGGCCATGTCTTCATTGACACAGACCGCGGCGCGGACTTCGGGGTAACGGTTGGCGGCGATACTGATCCCGATGCCCGTACCGCAGAGCAACACGCCACGCTCGGCCGCGCCGTCTTTGATCGCTTCAGCGACCTTCCGCCCGTAATCCGGATAATCGACCGATTCGCCCAATTGCGGGCCGCAGTCCAGGACTTCATGGCCCAGCGACGCGATGAATTGGATCAGTTCCGGCTTGTAATGCGGCCCTGGATCTTCAAAACCTGCGTGATCGCTGCCAAATGCAATTTTCATGGATATTCATACCCCCTTGATTATGTTCATGGTTTAGTTGTTTGGATGTAGTTCTGATATTACCGCGCAAGTAATCTTATTATGTGGAGTAGCGAACTTTAGTTCGCTCTTCGTGCTTTTGCACGAAGGTGATCAAGCACAATTGCTTTCTTTGCCAACATCCCCGCGTCAGAGCACCGCCGCCACCTGCGTCATGCCTGCGTAGGGGAGTGTTGATTAAGTCGATTTTCAGGAATTCTGGACAAACACCATTCATTCAGTGGCAACATGTTTCTTCAAATAGCCACGGGGTTCGGCATTGCCGTTGTGGTTGACTAT
>SKJD01000094.1 GCA_007116095.1 Candidatus Hydrogenedentota bacterium | reverse complement strand
GGCAATGTGCTCTATCTGGATGGACACGTGGAATTTGTGCGCTTTGATGAAAAGCATCCTCTTGCGCTCAATATATTTCATCCCGACTCACTAGCAAGCACGCCGGGGCATGCAGGCGCGCACAACGCACTGGCAGAGTGGCTGCATACCTTCGGAGGGCGCTTCGGTTGATGAGGTCTTGATATTAAGCCTGAAAAAGCACATGTACATTTAAGGCCGCAGTCCCTGACTATTGGGGCTGCGGCCTTTGTAAATTATAAATTACGGAAAGCGCGAAGAACAGAGTTGCTTGCTACCCGGGGTGAACTTCATACGCCATCCCAGTTCTTGGTTGTCTCGTTAGAAGCCTTCTTGCGGCGCCGCCGGCGCATCTTGGGGCGCCTCAGGCATCTGAGGCAACGGAAGCGGTGTGGGCGCTTCAATCTCAATATCGTTGGGGCTGATCAGTATTTCTATGTCCATATCGCCACGCGCGTCCGCGATCAACGCTCGAAGCTGCTCCTGCTGCTTCTGGCTGCGTACGAAATTATCCAACTCTTCGTCAAGATCTTCCCGAGCGGGCATCTGGTCTGGGCCGATCTGCAACTGGAGCTCATCATACTGGTCATCCATCTCTTCTTGGGTGACTTCAATGTCATCGGCAAGCGCTTCAATGAGTTGGTTAATCACGAGTTCCTGGCCAATCTGATCGCGGAACGACGCTTCCGTGAATCCCTCCTGTTCGAGTATGAGCTCGAACATATCGGGATCAGGCAGGCCTTGCTTGATTTCGTCGATGGCCGCATCGACCTCCGCCGAATCGGCCTCATATCCGCGATCATCAGCGATTACGTGGAGAATCCGTTGATTCACCAGTTCGTCGAGTAGTTCCCTCGCCGTCGGCATTCCCATCTGCTGCATCTGGGGATCCTGCTGCGCCATCTGTTGAACTCGCAGGATCAGTTGCTCCAGTTCGTCGCCCTCTATCTCTCGTTCGTTCACGCGGGCGACGACATCCGGTAGGTCAAGATCCAATGTCTCAGGCAGCGCTGGCTGCGTGGGCTGTGCTGGGGGGGCTTGGTTGGGTTGCGCGGGCGGAGCCGGTTGTACCTGCGCGCTGGCGCCTGGGGAGTCCATAAGTAAACCGCCCAGACCAATCGCTCCAGCGGCCACGGCCGTACTCATGCATTTCCATACCAATTGCATAAACTACATCTCCTTGGGTCTTTGAGCCGAAGACACGCTGACGCCAGGGGAATCTGGGCCGCTTCCGGCTCGTAAACTCTTGTCAAAAAAAATCAACCATATCAGTTAATGGAAGTCAAGCGTCAGGGACCTACGAAAACCTGGGCCTCTGTGATGACAGTTCGGAGGGCTTGTATCGGTGTTGATTTGCCGGGATTGATGTGTTTTTGAAAAAAATTATCTCATCACACTCATGATATTTTGGGCTTCATCAGAATCTATGGGTCAATTAAGCAAAGATTTGAAACAGTTTGGGGCCCCGATACAGCTTCATCGCCCATTTAAGGCGCTCTGGCGGCATCATCCTCAATGCCTTCGCCGCACCCATGCCTTTAGTGAAGCGCGACGGCGGCATTCATAAACCCGCCTGGGTTTGCAAAATTGCCGGCAGCTTGGGATATTATGCAGGATAATGGTAGAATTGGGTCCGAGAGAAGGGAGTGTACGCAAATTATGGATCTTTCACTGGTTTCCATCGGGGTGATGTGTGCGGATGTGACGGTACGGCCGGTCGATACGCTGGATATGCCTCCGAAGGGGTCGTTGTTTCTGGTAGACGGCATGGAATTGCACATGGGCGGCCTGGCGAGCGTTTCGGCGACGGTTTTCAGCCAATTGGGCGGTCGTGCGGGCGTCATCGGTCGTCTGGGTCAAGACAGTTTCGGCGATTACATGCTGAATAATCTGGAGAAAGAAGGGGTTACTACGACAGGGATTCGCCGTGACCCGGACAATCCGACTTCGGCCACGGTCGTCATTGTGGATGCCCAGGGCGAACGGACTTTTCTCCATCAGATGGGCGCGAACGCCCATGTTTCGGAGGAGGACATCGACTGGGATTTTCTCAAGCAGGCGAAAATACTGCATTGGGGCGGCCCGGGGATCACGCCGAAACTCGAAGGCGAGGCCATGGGGCGTATCTTGAAGAAGGCTCGGGCTATGGGAATCCTCACCTCCATGGACACCTGTTACGATGGCCAGGGCATCTGGTATCCGCTGATTGAAGAGGCTTTACCGCATCTCGACATCGTGTTTTCCAGCCTGGAGGAAGCCTGTCTCTACACCGGCAAGGACAGCCCGGAATCCATTGCGGAATTTTTCCGATCCTTTGGGGCGAAGATTGTCGTGATCAAGCTGGGCGCCGAAGGCATGTACCTGACGGATGGCGCGGAAGCATTACGAATTCCCGCCCATAAGGTGGAAGTCGTCGACGGCACGGGCGCCGGGGATGCGGCCTGCGGCGCTTTCCTCTATGGTCATGATCAGGGCTGGTCCCTGGAACGTTGCGGGCGGCTTGCGAATGCCGTGGGCGCGTTGACAGTGCAACATATGGGCGGCGCCGAGGCGATTACATCGCTGGAGGATACGCTGGCCTTTATGGAGCAGGCATCCTGAACCGCGGGTAGGTATAGGGGTTTCTCATCAAGCCGGGCGCATGCAATCTTGATTGTGTAGGGTGTTGGCTTTTCTTATGTTTACGGAACTACCTCTAGGTAGCGATATAGAAAGACAGCCTGTTGTTGCGCTTCAATCGGAAATTGGAAGTATCGATGCAACTGCCTATCCACCTTGGCATTGCCGGCAATGTACTGCGCGGGTCGCTGTGCCTGCTTTTCATGCTGCTTACTCCCATGGCCTACAGCCAGTCGGATTCTCCGGGTGAGGCGGCGTCTATCCCCCTGCCCACTATGGACACAGCTCCACCGGAAATCCAAGAGCCCAGGCCAATGAATCAGGCGCATACGGACTCCCCGGAAGCGCGTTCGCCCCGGGAAATCGCCATTGAAATTGGCGCGCCCCTGGTGGACGCCTCGGAACGCAGTCACGAAGACCGACGTCCGCAACATCCCAAAAGCATCGGTGCAATCAGCGCTGTAGCGCCTGTGCACACGCAGGATTTGTCCCGCCGCTCCATCCTGGACGCACTTAGGCAGCCCACGCAGTTCGGGTCCCCCGAAGCCGGATTCCAGGCGCCGGACTGGACCGATCCCATGCGCTATTTTGAGGCGGACAGCATGGAGCAGGACATTGCCACCGGCGATGTCTTGCTCGAGGGCAATGTACGACTGCGCCTGGGTGATATGTATTTCGAATCGGACGAGTTCGATTTCCAGGAATTGTCCGGCATGTTGGAGGCGAAGGGAAACATTCGTCTGGAGCAGGATCGTTCGTACCTCACTGCTGATCATTTTACCTACCGGTTGCCTACGGAAGATCAGCTTCCGGAGCGTTTCCCGTTTGAGCCGCCGATGGACGAGGAAGGTCGCGCCCGCCAACGTTTGACCATGGGCCGGATTACGGCGGAAAACGTGATGATCGTCGAGCCCACGCGGGAAATGGCGGCGGGCGATATCGATTATGATTTTACCCGCGACACCGGCCATGTCCTGAATACCACAGGACGCGCCGGCATCTATTATTACGGCGCCGAAGAGCTGCATATTCATGGACCCGAATGCTTTGAGGGCAAAGATGTCTGGGTCACGACCTGCGACCTGGAACACCCCCACTACCGCATCCGCCTGAGTGAGGCGCGTTTTGAAAACGGCGTCATCACGGAGGGGAGCCATGCCCGCTTGCAGTTGGGCGGTTATAATACCCCCTTCTATCTCCCCCGATACAGCGCTACCGGCCTGGGTGGTCATACCTGGAACATGGATTTCGACAGTGGGCGCCGGGCGGAAATCGGCTATTTCTTCAATGTCGGCCAGCGCTGGGAGATATCACCGGACTTCAGCATCGGGCCGCGGCTTTTCGTCACCCAGAAAGAGGGCGTCGGCGGAGGCGTGGATTTTGAGTATGACTACATGGAAACCCCGGCGTCACGGCTCTACCGCACCCGGGGCGAATTTAACTCGCTGTACACCAATGAAGACCGTGGTTACCTGCAGTTCTACCATCGGTATGAATACGACAATGATCTGGTCATGCGGGTACAGGCCGAGCAATGGTCGGACCAGGACTTTTACAAGGACTTCTATTTCTACGACTACCGCAATCGCACGGCGCCCCGCACCTTTGCCGACGTCACATACCGGCAGCCTGGCTACATGGCGACGGGCACCTTGCGGCTGAACACGCACAACTGGATGCGCCAGACCGAAAGTATACCGTCGCTGGGCTTCCACATTTTCGAGCGGGAGCTGACGGAAAACCTCTATTTCTCCCTGGACACGTTACATGGATACTACAACCGCAAGCCTGACGGTTCCCAGGCCTTTCGCACTTCCAACCAGGCGCGTCTGAGCTATAACTGGAATCCGATGCAGGGGCTGAGCATAACGCCCTTCGGCGAATTGGACACGACCTGGTACTCCCGGAAGCGGATATCCGATGAGACGGATTTTCGGATTTCGCCACTCTTCGGAGTGACGGCCCAGTCGCGATTCCACAAGGCCTATCCTGGATTCTGGGGGTTCTCCGACTTCAAGCATGTGGTGGCGCCGTCGATTACCTATTCCTACCGGCCGGACACCAACTGGAACCTGGCGGAAACCCATCGTTTCAGCGCCTTGGACAACAGATTCGGACGCAGTCGGATTGAGTCGCGATTAGACAACATTTTTTATGGGCGCGACGCGGAAACGGGTGAGGTGTGGCAGGTTGGACGCTTTTCGCTGTATCAGGGCAACGATTTTGCCAGTGAGACCGTTAAATCGGAAGACTATGAGATTGAGCTGGACCTACGGCCCCGGCCCTGGTGGGGCCTTCAGTTGGTGGGCGAACGCCACGTAGCGACAGACAATATTGGACGCCCTTTCCTGGAAGATTTAAGGATGCGTGCGATTAATCTCTATGAAGATCGTATTGGGCGTCCTTATGACAGTGACACTGCCTTTTACCTGGGCATGGGGAACCACAGCCGGGTGCTGGCCCAGGTCTATTACGATGAAATGTCTCCGGAAAGTCCCATCAGCGGGCGGCTTGGCTTTGCTTACACGGCGACCCAGGCGCAGAAGTACAACCGCGATATCCTCTATGGGCTAGGATATAGCCTGGGTGAGAACTGGGGCTTCTCTTTCGAGCATACCTACGATCTTGACAGTGGGGATTTGCGGACCCAGACCTATGAACTGCGCCGTAGTCTACATTGTTGGGAGACGGCGATTCGCTTCCGCGAGCGGGAGTCCGGATTCGACATTGACCTGACTTTTTATATCAAGGCCTTCCCGGGCAGTCGGCTAAAATTCTAAGCGTCTGGGAACGATTTTAGAATCAGGCTGGGTGCTTTCCCCCACTCCACACCCACACAAACATTTCCTACTTTTTCAGGCCGTTACGCGCTTCTTCGGCGAGTTGAATCAGGAGATGGAGTTTCTGATCACCCAAATGGCCGAGCGCGTCCTGGTGGAGTTGGGCCATGGGCGCGTCGAGGGTTGCAATCAGCTCCAGGCCATCCTGGGTGATCCAGCAGCGCACAATACGACGATCTTGCACCTCGCGTTGTCGTTGCACCACCTTTCGGGCTTCCAGACGCTCCAGTAGGCGGGTTACGTCCGGTACGCGGTGCACCATACGCTCGGAGATTTCACTGCAACTGCGC
>SKJD01000035.1 GCA_007116095.1 Candidatus Hydrogenedentota bacterium | reverse complement strand
GTCATCCCGCCGGAATACACCCGGCTCATAAACAGGGCAATTTGGTCGCAGGGATGCATCAATTCATACTTCATCATGGCAATTATCCTTATTATTCAAAAAATCTATCCAATATAGACCGAGGCTGCTTCTTTGGCTCAGAAGCCATTCGGACTGCCAGGGTTGCCTTGAAACTGACCAACGGACGTCCCTGATCCGAATTGAAGTACATAATGATAGCAAATCATGAGTCAATTGGGCATGTATTTTATATGAGGTTTACATGAGCAAGCGCAACAGACGGATTTCAACACGACAAAGCATAACCCGGGGATGGGCGCGGTTGCCCTGGATTCTGGCTGGATGCTGCCTGGTGGCGGCCAGTGCCATATTCAGTGGTTGCGGGCAGAGTCCGCATGACATCGTAGCGCGCGGCTCCCTGGAACCCCTGGCCGCGATGCTGGACGCCGAACCGGACCGGGTGCATGAGCGCAATGCGCTGGGCAAGACGCCCCTACATTATGCGGTGAGTTATCGGCAGCTTGACGGTATAACATTGCTGCTGGAACGCGGGGCCGACATCAATGACCAGGACAATACCGGCATGACGCCCCTGCATGTGGCAGCGATGTTGGGCCGGCTTGAGGTAGCCACGAATTTACTGGAGCAGGACGCCGATGTCTTGCTGGAAGATATCTTTGGAAATACCCCCCTGCACTTGGCGGCCATACATGGCCATGGTCAAATGGCGCCGCTCTTTGCGCGTGCCAGCGTGCCACTGGAGCAGCCCAACGCCGCCGGCAAGACACCGCTGGACCTTGCGGCAAAGCATGGCCATGCACGCCTGGCGCAAATGCTTGCAGCGCGCATGGGCGTACCCGCGCCGGAGATGCCGGAATTCGCATCACTGGTAGGCAATCAAGACGATACACTCCCCGGAGATTCCCGGATCGACGAAAGCAATTAAGGCAACACGATAGGGAATAGCGTTGATGATTTCGCAGGAAGCGAAAGGATTTTTGTACCTTATCGTGGGCATTGTGCTCTGGAGCACCGCCGAAGTGGTCATCCGGAGCGTCAACGACGTGGTGTCTCCGATATTTCTGGCCTGGTTCCGCTTTGCACTGGGGAGCCTGGTCTTGATGGCGCTTCTCCCAATGGAGCTAAAGCGTCGCCAGCTCAAGTTGAACGGAAAAATCCTGCTGCATGCCGCTTGGATGGCGGTATTGGGCATATTTCTCTGCGGAATAACCCTGCAGTTGGCCCTGGTGCATGCTGGAGCCGGTGTTGTCGCGACAACCTATGGCGCCGCGCCTATCATGGTCTTTGTTTTTTCCCGCATATTGTTGGGCGATCCCATGACCTGGCCGCGCTTTCTTGGCGTGGTATGTGGATTTGCCGGGATTTGTGTCTTGGCGCTGAGTGAAGAGTCCGTAACGTTCAGCCTGCTGGGATTCGGGTATATTCTGTTTAATATTACCTGCTTCGCCCTCTTCACCGTGTTTATCAAGAAATACGCCGGTCCCTTCGGCGGGCTGCCCATCACCGCTCTGTGTTTTGTCTTCGGCTCGCTCTACATGATGCCCTTCATGTTCTGGGAAGGGCAGACCGAGCTGTTGACAAGTTGGACAGCCTTCCGCGAAGTCGCCATTCCCATCATTTACCTGGCCATCGGCACGACCGGCTTCGCCTACCTGTTTTACTTCATGGGACTGGAGAAAGTCGACGCCACGCAGGCCATCAGCGTCATTCTCCTGAAACCCCCTCTGGCGACCTTTCTCGCCTGGGCTACCTTGGGCGAGCCGGTAACGTGGAATCTTGTCTTCGCCATGGTCCTTATTTTGGGCGGCCTGTACCTCGTAAACCTGATGAACCGATTGCGACTGGGCAGGGCCTTGGCGCGGGCGTGAGGCATGGTTTCTGGTATTGTGTTGCTTGTAAAATAATAAAAATATACTATATGTTGTGTTTGGGTGTGAGTTTGGGTTAGATTATTTGAAGGTTAGAACTGAAGCTGGTTATGACGAACAATGCGAATGCGGTTGTTGAAATATATACGGATGGCGGGTGTAACCCGAATCCCGGGGTTGGCGGTTGGGCAGCAATCTTGATGTACAAGGACCACGTCAAGGAATTGAGCGGCAATGCTCCGAAATCCACCAACAACCGCATGGAAATGACTGCGGCCATCGAAGCGCTTTCGGCGCTGCGGCGTCCCTGTAAGGTGCGCTTGCATACCGACTCCGAATACCTGAAGCGGGGTATCACGGAGTGGATGCCGGCTTGGAAGCGGAAAAACTGGATGCGTGGAAATAAGCCGGTCAAGAACCAGGATTTGTGGATGCGGCTTGACGAGCTGGTAAATTACCACAAGGTTGAATGGTGCTGGGTTCGGGGCCATGACGGCAATATGTACAATGAACGATGTGACGAACTCGCGACCGCTGCCATAAAGTTGTGCAAAGAAGGAATATATCTGTAGTGACATGTCAATGGAGAACATGCGTCGTGACTGCCAGGTGTGTTGAATGCTTACTGAGCGTGTGAGGGGTTAGCCCTGATGTTGCGTCCCAGATACCCGAGAAAACGCCTGTTTCTTTACCTGATCCCCATCCTGATCGGGATGGGCGGGGTGCGTTTTTCGCAGGAACTGGATGATATCGTGCTGCGGGTCATCGTGCTGATCATGTCGGTTGCGATCCCGGTATTCGCCGGCGGCAATCTACTTGCCCGCTACAAGATCAGTTTGCTGGAACGCTTTTTTCTTTTTGCCGGGGTCATCCTGCTGGTTATTGGCGCCTTCGTCAGTGTTTCTGGTATTTCGGACACGCTCATGGCGGAGGCGATGGTCAGCGAAGAAATCGCCAATATCTCCCGGCTACTGGGGATTTTCAGCTTGCTGCTTGGCCTCTTTGTGGTCTTGTTCAGCGTCATCCGAACCCGTGAAGATGTCGAAGAGTATGGCGGCCGATTCTGGCACCTGGCCGAGCACATGTCCGAAGGCTTTGTACTGCTTTCCCGGGAAGGCCACATCACGCTTGTAAACAAGCAGTTCCTGGAAATGTTCGGTTTGACCGAGGATGAACTCAAAGACCAAACGATATACACGCTTGCCGAAACCTGGGACAACAAGGAAGTCGACCAAATCGTAGATACCTGGACCATCGGGAAGCCCTTCGAGTATCAGATTAGCCATATGGTTAACAATGAGTTGCGCCATTTCTGGTTTAAGGGCAAGCCGATTCTCGACCGCTACGGCCAACACACCGCCAACCTGGCCACGGTGCGAGACGTCACTGAGCAAACCCGGCTTACTGAGCGGGTAGAGCGTTATGCCGATGGGCTCCAGGAACTGGTCGAGGAGCAGACCCATAAGCTGTTGCGTTCCGAAGAGCGATTCCGCCAGTTGTTGCATTCCATGAATGAGGGCTTTCTGACCATTGACGCCGGGCACCACGTCCGCTTTGCCAATGAGACCATCTGCAAACTCCTGAAGGTCAGGGAGGAAGAGCTGATAGGGAGCGATATCCTGGACTTCATTGAAGTACACGGGCGCTCGCGAATCTTGAGCATCCTTGCGCAGGGGGAGGCGTTGAGCCGTTCTGCGTCGCGCCAGGAGATCAATCTCGTACGAAAAGACGGGGCACTGGTGCCGGTTCTTTTGGCGGTGGCCTACATCCGGGACCCGGAAGTGTCCGAATTGCTGTATTCGTTGGTGCTGACGAGCGTGGGGGAGTTGAAGGAGATGCAGCAGGAGCTGGAACAGCGTGCGCGGGAACTGGAGCGCGCCAACGAGGAATTGAAATCGCATGGTCGAGCCAAAGACAGCTTCTTGTCCAATGTCAGCCATGAACTGCGCACGCCGTTGAGCACCATCAAGGGCTATGTGGAGATGTTGTCTTCCAACAGCCTGGGTGAATTAAATCCACAACAACAGCATGCCATCGGGGTGATGGAGCGGAACCTGGTCCGGATTATCGGTCATATCAACGAGATTATCGACTTCAGCCGCATGGAAATTCGTGGGCTTGAACTGCATTACAAGCTCTTTTATCCGCAGACGCTCGTGGAAGAATGTGTGGCCTCGGTACATCCCCAGGCCTTGGAAAAACAGGTGAAGGTAGCGTTCCAGCACAACATGGAAGCTGTGCCGGTATGGGGCGATCGCGACAAACTGGGGCAGGTCCTGGGTATTTTGCTGAACAATGCCGTAAAATTTACCGACCCGGGCGGGGAGGTGGTGGTGCGGTTAAGCGCGGATGCGCAGGGCACCTTGGAAATCGCTGTTCAAGACACGGGTATCGGCATTGAACCTGCCTACCATGACCGGGTCTTTGATAAATTTTTTCAGGTCGATGCTTCCATGACCCGCAAGTATGAAGGTACGGGCATCGGTCTTTCCATCGCAAAGAGCATCGTAGAAATTCATCAGGGAAGCATTACCCTGGACAGTGCGGAAGGCGAGGGATGCACCTTTACCATCATGCTGCCTCAGGCGGTATTGAAGCCGGATGATTCAGGAAAATTCCAAAGCGCGTTGCCAGAAGCCGCACGGTGTTTGGTGGTCAGTGAGGACGGTCCCCTGCGGGAAGCCCTGCAGGGCATTTTGGCGCAGACGCCGCTGGATATCGAGTTTGAAAGCAATCCTTATGTGTGCTTGCGAGGCGGGCATGCCGATGCCTTGAAGTGCATTGTTTACCATCCCACGGCGCCGGACGAAGAATGGCTCCGGACACTGCAAACATTGCGTGAACATCCCCAAACCCGTCATGTTCCCCTGTTGCTGGTAACCGAAGTGCAAAGCCGTCGGCATGTGAGCCAGGACCCCATGTGGTCGGGGGTGACTTTTTGCACCATACCCTTCAGCACCACGAAATTTCTTGAAGAAATCTCGTGGCTGCTCAAGCATGGGGAATCCTGGGCCGATCATCACTCCAGCATCCTGGATCAAGAGGCGGCGTCGCATCAGCCAACCATCCTCATTATTGATGCGGACCCGGGCATGCAGGAGTGGCTGTCCATGACTTTGCCCAGCCGCCATTATCATTGTCTCACTGCAAACAGTCCCCGGGAGGCGTTGGTCCTGGCGCGGGAAGTAACGCCGAACCTGGTGTTTCTGGATGTGAACATGCCGGATGGGGTGGCCAAATCGCACATTCAGACGATAAAAGATTCCGATGTTCTCGGCTCGGTTCCGCTTTGCATCATGACGGGTCAGATAGAAAGCAACCATGGCCTGGCGGGGGTGGAAGGTATGTTGATGAAGCCGTTTCATGTGCACGAATTGTTGGAAATTATTGAGACAACGTTACAGCAGACATCACAAATCGATACCGGCGTACGGGTTTGATATTTTACCGTTGCTGATAATGTACTGCATGCACAACCATAAGAAAATGGTTAGAAACCTCTACAGGGTTACATAGAAAACGTAATGAGTGGTCCCATGGAATATGGGAAGTGTCTATAAGGAAATCATCATGTTGGGTGACAGGATCGGAACAACAATCATGACGCATCAGACGAATTCATTTAAATGGAGTGGCCTTCTCGGCAAGCTGCTACTCGTACTGCTATTATTGGGCGCGCCCTATGGGATCGCCTGGGGACAGTACGATTACCCCATCAGCAGCATTACGGTGGAGGCGGACACGGGCCTTATTTTGCATGAAGAGAATGCTGATATTGTTCGGCCGCCGGCGAGTATGGTCAAGATTATGAAATTGTTCATGGTCTCCGAGGGAATCCGAGAGGGTCGATGGCGTATGGACACGGAGATTCCCGTAAGCGCGCACGCCGC
>SKJD01000302.1 GCA_007116095.1 Candidatus Hydrogenedentota bacterium | reverse complement strand
GCTTGCTCATGTAAGGCATCTAAAACCTCTTCGGGGACTGCCGTTTTTCTTTCCACGCCACCTCGAGCATATAGTGTGGTTCGAATAGTCTGTCTATACACAGAATCTGGTGGATAAACAAAACAAATGGCTACATGAATCCCATCAACGTTTGCGTTTAGCGAAAAACCTTTGGTACCCCATCGGATTGGCATGGACTTTTCTGCTGCCAATTCGAGAATCTTGGCGAATACGGGTTTCCCATAGTCGTCCAAAGAAGAAAGAAATGCATCTTTAGTTATGATTGGAGATGAGCTTGATGTGACTTTGGTTGGTCTTAATGATTCATTACCAACCACAATTTTTTGGGAAAGCAGGCGTAGCCCACCTTGGGCCTGAAAAAATGTGAACTCTACGCAGGTAACACGAATACCTCTATTTTGCAAATACGTTGCTGTTTGTCTTATCTGTGGAGTAATACTCTGACCTACAATGACAATGCGTTGGTCTTTGTTGAATGCTATGGCCTCATCAATCGCAAGTTTAAAATACTCACGGTGATACTCAGCAAGACTCAGTGACTCATCATTCAAATAGGAATTAAGTATTGCCTCAAGTTGGTTAGCATCCAATTGCTCGGCAAAGGAAGCATATTCCAAGGATTGAGCAATTGTGTCGCGAGGAGTTTTATCCCTTTTGAGTTCAATAACTATTACGTTGCCATCCCGATCGAGTGCAAGTAAGTCAATAAATCCACCCAAGTCTGTATTCACCTGGCGACCAATGATAAGAATGCTACCATCTTCCAGGATTTTACTTGGGTTGGATTCCATCCATCCCTCTAAAACAGATTCCTCGTGTTCAGCTTGGAATGGTGTATTTAAGTACTCATTGAACTGACCGTCAGGTTGAATGCCATAAACTCTCATTATTGCCCTCTAATACTGGAGTAGATGCAGCTTGTACCCTGAAGTAAGATTTTACGTGCTTCCCCACATACCGATTTCCCCCATCCCCATCGACTCCGTATGCGCTGTCACCCCAGACAAGCGCGGTCGGCTCGCCCTACTGCACTTCGACCCCGACTTGCGCCAGGGCGCGCCGCAGATCATCGGGGGTGAAGGGCTTCTGCATCAACATCTGGGCGCCGAGGTCCTCTACGCGCTGGGCGACATCGCCCTCGTAATACCCGGTCATCGCAATGATATGGGTATCGGCGGTTTCCGGGTTGTTCTTGATCCGGCGACAGACTTCGAAGCCGTCGATCCCCGGCAGGCGCAGGTCCAGGAAGATAATGTTGGGCCGGAAGGTCGCCACCTGGCTACCCGCCTCATAGCCATCGGTCGCCATCTCGATCTGGAACGGCGTGCGTGAACGCTCCAGGAAACGCCGGATCACCGAGATCACGGCCTTTTCATCGTCCACCACCAACACCTTCACACCGGCCTGTTCCAGGTCCGGATGTACGGGGATGTTGTTTTCGTGCAAAAAGCGGACCAAATCACTGCGGCGAATTCGTCGATGTCCCCCCGGGGTCTTAAAGACCTGAATCCGACCGGCTTCCGCCCATTTGCGGATCGTGTCAGCGGTAACATGACAATACTTCGCCACCTCGGATGTGCTGAAAGACTGCTTTGTTTCCATACCTGGTCCCACCCTTATTGGATTCTAGAGCTTTAAGTGAATTCGCTCGACTAATGGCATATTATGAAATTTTCAAGATTTTTTCAAGTTTTTTCGGGAGTATACCCACTCACACCCTAAAACCGGTTTTTTCTGGACTTTATAGTATGCGTTGATCTCATGGTGTATTGCAACGTTAAGTAAGTTTATCGCTGTTTTTGGGTCATCCGGCCTTTTTCATCGGGCGGATCTGCTATTAGTTCACCAAAGCATAATAACCCGATTTCCTCTTTACAGGAATAATGTCCACCATACTGAAGGTTGGATCAGTAGGCCAAACATGTTATACTGAGTCGCTACAAAATATTCGGGTCCGCGTGGACGTTTACCGGGATAAAAACCTGAAAAACGTTCCGCAACAGGCCATTGCCACAGGCCCGAAACGGACATGACCGAATCCAGCCGTGCTTGCACGGCCCGCGAGTATCTTACTCCACAGTAAAACGGCTTTCGGATTGGAATCGGGCATGGAATTCCAACTATCCGGTCTGCTTGGGTGTGCAAAGTCAACACACATTGCCCCGGGCTTGTATCGGAAGGGAGGCGCATTGAGGTGCAAAAAGAAATGAATGATGCCAGCCACTGGCGCGAATTTGAGAATAACCCTTTATCCCACTCGATGGCCCATTATTTGATGGCCATCGACAGCCTGCGGCATGAATTTGGTTATGCGCGCGCTACCGATGTGGCTGAACGGCTAGAAGTCTCCCGGGGCGCCGCTTCCATGGCGTTGGCGCAACTGAAGAAGCGCGGCTGGGTCGCCGAGGACCCAAACCGCTTCCTGCTGCTGACCGATGAGGGCGAACGGATCACCAACCTGGTCGAGCACAATTTCGTCATTCTCTCGCAGTTTTTCCAGCGCGTGCTTCGGGTTGACGCCGACACCGCCCTGGGCGACGCCTGCAAGATGGAGCACCTGATGAGCCTGGAAACCGGGCGTCGGCTGATGTGGCTCATGCGCTACTTGCTGAGCGAGGAAGAACTCGCGATCAAGGTGCGCGAGCGGATGGTCAACTTTGACGAGGGCTGCGATATGCAGTCGGTGGAAGAATGTCCCATCTGCAAGAATACCGGTGAGTGCATGGCGGCGGTCAAGCTCACGGAAGAGATGAATTCCTGATACCTGCGCCGTCTTCTGTCGGAGATGGGCAAGCAATACAAGGCAAGAAATTATCGGTGCAACGTACATTAGACCAACTGAAAATCAATGAAAAAGGCGTCGTGGCATCGCTCTACGGCAACGGCGCCACACAGCAGCGCCTCCTGGAAATGGGGGTTTCCGATGGCGCCGAGGTCGAGGTGTTGCGGTATGCGCCCCTGGGGGACCCCATGGAAATACGTGTTCGTGGCTTTCATCTTTCTCTCCGCAAGGCGGAGGCGGCCCTGGTGTTACTCGAAGAATCCGCTGGGTAAGCCATGAGCACCATCGCGCTCGTTGGTAACCCCAATGTAGGTAAGACCGCGGTATTCAATGCGCTGACCGGGCTCAACCAGAGCACTGGCAATTACCCCGGCGTGACCATTGACCGCAAGCGGGGCCGTGTGGATACAGGTGCGGGCAACCCGCCGATGACGCTGGTCGATCTGCCGGGTACGTACAGCCTGGCCGCCCATGCGCCGGACGAGATGATCGTGGTCGATGTCCTGCTGGATCAGCAGCGGGGCGAGGAAGAAATCGACGGCCTGCTGGTTGTCCTGGACGCCTCCAACCTCGAACGCAATCTCTACCTGCTGAGTCAGCTCATTGAGCTCGACAAGCCGCTGGTCATCGCCCTCAACATGATGGACATCGCCTCCCGGCGGGCTATCCAGATTGACATCCCCCTCCTATCCCGACTCTTGCAGACCCCCGTGGTGCCGGTCTGCGCCCATAAAGGGCTGGGCATCGCCGAGCTGCGGACCGCCCTGGGGCAATTGGCCTGGGGTGCGCTGGAGCCGCCGCCGGTGCGCGCAACCTTCCCGGCGGAACAGCAGGCCGCCCTGGACCAACTTCAGGAATTGCTGTTGAATCGGCGCGGGCAACTGGGCCGCAACATCCCACGTCTGGAAGCCTTTCGCATTCTGGTGGATGAAGGCGGGTACGCGGAGCAGCGGGTACTGAAACTGTTCAGCAAGTCCTTCCCGACCGAGCTTCAGAAGCTACGGCATCAAGCCCGGACCATGGGCGGCAATCTCGCAGCCCAGGAAGCCCGGGTGCGTTACGGCTGGGTGCGGGGCGTGCTGGAACAAGCCGTGGTCTTCCCCCCGGTACGCAAGCGCACACGCTCCGAGCAAATTGACAACTATTTAATTCACCGTGTCTGGGGCACGCTGTTTTTTGTCGGCATCATGGCGGTGCTGTTTCAATGTATCTTCACCTGGGCGGTCCCGGTCATGGAGCTTATCGAGTCCGGTAT
Source organism: Candidatus Hydrogenedentota bacterium (assembly GCA_007116095.1). Lineage (GTDB taxonomy): Bacteria > Hydrogenedentota > Hydrogenedentia > Hydrogenedentales > SCBR16-9 > SCBR16-9. The sequence goes on along the minus strand of SKJD01000302.1, from coordinate 1,723 downwards.
CGGCTCCCTGGGCGCCTTGCTGGGCGCGGGCATGAACGAGGGTATGTTGCGCAGCCTGCTGGTGGACGGCATCATCGCCGGGGTCGGCAGCGTCCTGGTCTTTTTGCCGCAAATCCTGATACTCAGTTTTTTCATTGCCGTGCTCGAAGACTTCGGTTACATGGCCCGGGCGGCCTTCCTGATGGACCGCTTGTTGGGTTGGTGCGGCCTGAGCGGCCAGTCGTTCCTGCCGATGCTCTCCAGCTTCGCCTGCGCCATTCCGGGCATCCTGGCGACGCGCACCATCCGCGACCGACGCGACCGCTTCACCACGATATTGGTGGCTCCGTTGATGAGCTGCTCCGCCCGCTTGCCGGTCTACACCATTCTAATCGCCGCCTTTGTGCCGGCGGAGCGCTACCTGAGCGGGCTTATCGGCTTGCAGGGGCTCACGCTGTTCTTCATGTATTGCCTGGGCGTCGTCGTGGCCGTACCGGCGTCCTGGATACTGCGCAAGACCCTGTTCCGGGGGGATCAGCCGCCATTTATCCTGGAAATCCCCTCTTACAAAATCCCCCAGGCCCGCACCGTGTTCCGCAAAGTCTATCGTGAAGGCCGGGAATTCCTCGTGCGCGCCGGCACCCTGATCCTCGCGGTGACCATTGTCGTGTGGGCCCTGGCCTATTTCCCCCGTTCCCCCGAGATTGCCGAGACCTTTGAGGCCCAACGCGCCACCATCGAGTTGGTCAGCGCCACTCCGGAGCAACGCGCGGAAGAGTTGCGCCAGGTGAATTTCGATGAAAGCGCCACCTACCTGCGCGAGAGCTACCTTGGCCGGGCCGGACGCTGGATCGAGCCGGTCTTTACGCCCCTGGGCTGGGACTGGCGGATCGCCACGGCGACCATCGCCAGTTTCCCCGCACGGGAAATCGTCATTGCGACCCTGGGCACCCTCTTCCATCTGGGCTCGGAGGTGGACGAAGCCGACCGCAGCCTCATCACGACCTTGCAAGACGCCAAACATCCCGACGGCACGCCGCTCTTCACCTTCGCCGTGGCGCTGTCGATCATGGTCTTCTTCGCGCTCTGCTGCCAATGCGCGGCCACCCTGGCCATCATCAAGCGCGAAACCCGACAATGGCGCTGGCCGCTGCTCTGCTTTACCTACATGACCGTGCTCGCCTACGTCGCCTCCTGGATCATGTACAACGCCGCCGTCGGCCTGGGCTGGGACTAAGCGAATCATGCGCCCATATCCACACGCACATCCACATCCATACCGCAATCACAGAAAGTCGATCTGGCGCCATGCTTGAAACCTTGCTCAGCATCGGGATAATCGTGTTTGCCGCGCTTTATCTGGCGCGGTATCTCTGCCGTGTTTTGCAAGGCAAAGCAAGCTGCCATTGCAGCGCCCAACCCTCCGGCTGCGCCAGCAAACGCGCTTGCAGCCGCGCCGACAACCCGGAGACTACCTCACAGCCACGCGAACGACAGGCCCACGCCATTTCCCGGATGTAGGAAGGCTGCGCGCCTTGGTGATAGATGTAGTTCTGATATCATCCACCCGACCGCGGAGCGGTCGCAGCATGTAGCGCAACCGTTTAGGCAACGCTTTCAGCGTAGCAGGTTGTTGGTCTTGTTGACCCAGGGTAGGCCTTGCCCTTGCGGCCAAGTCCAACCCTGGGCTGTATTTAGCTCAGCTCCTTCGGAGCAATTTTTTATTGACATGGACTTTACGACG
>SKJD01000502.1 GCA_007116095.1 Candidatus Hydrogenedentota bacterium | reverse complement strand
CCCGGTACCGGACTGTATTACCTGCACCAGATTGGAATTTTCTGGCGCATGGTAATCGTTGTGCGCGCCGCGTAGCCCTTTCTCTTCAAACAGGAACCGGGCCAGGTCCAGGGCGTCTCCATAAATATGCTGCCGAGCCTCCCAGTCCCGGTACGCTGCAGCGAGTTCGTCGAGCAGATCACCCAGTACAGGCTGATCCGGGACCGGTTGTAAGTAGCAGGCAATCTGGGAGAGCGCTGCTTCCAGACGGGCCGAGTCCTCCTCCAGGGCATACCACGCTGGCCAAGAATTCCGCAGGGTTTGTCGCATTTTTTCCTGGAGCAACTCCCGAATCCGGCTGCGTTGTAGAGTGTTTGGCGTTACGGGCAATGCGTCCAGCATCGATGCCAGTTCCGGACCATAGCTTTGAAACGCCTCTGTCAGCCCTTGCCGGACCACCGGCGAGGGGTCCTCGAGCAATTGTACTAAGTATGGTAGGTCACGTGGACTTGGCATAGGGTCACCTCATTGGCCGGGCTCGCAATCTACACGGCAGCGACGCGTCTGTTTGCGTCATAGTCGCTACAGGACACTCAGAAGCCCAGCCGGCTGATACTGCGCTCCACACTGGCGAGATAGCCGCTACCAAAGAGCCGGGCATGCACCAGCAGGGGATACAAGTTATAGATGTCCCGCCGTTCCTCGAAAAAGCCCGGGGCGATGGGGCTTAATTCATGATAACGTTCAAAAAACGCGCTACCGAATGTTGAAAATAACGTTGTGAATGCCAGTTCAATTTCCGGATGCCCATAATAGACCGCCGGATCAATAAAACCAGTGATCCGGCCTCGCTTCGCCAGCACATTGGTCGTCCAGACATCGCCATGCAACAGGGCAGGATAGGGCGGCTCTTGAATAAACTCATCGAGCCGATCGACAAAGGCTTGCATACGTTTCAACATCGATTTCGGCATGCTGCCTTCCCGCACTGCCTCCCGGGCCATATACAGTAAACGTTGCTCACCGAAAAAGGTTATCCAGGATTCCGTCCAGGGATTGGGCTGATGCAAACCACCGATCAAGGTGGCCTTTTCCAGCCCATGCGCCGGCCCTTTCACCTGGTGCAATGCCGCCAACAATTCGGCGGCATGCTGTTCGGCGCCGCCGCCGAAGTGGCTGTCTCCTTCGATGAAGCCCATGATCAGCAGGCCCGGACTATTGTACAGGACCTCCGGCACCGGCAATTCGCTATGGTCCGCCAGGTATTGCAGCATGTAGCCTTCAATGTCCAACCGGGGCTTGGCGCCGTTGTCCACCTTGATCACCACATCCCGGTTGTCCTCCAACTGCGCATGGTAGACTTCTCCAATGCAGCCGCCGCTCAGCGGCCGGGATTTGCGGATGCCACTGCCAAGTGCATCGGCTACTTCTTGGTTTAATTGCTTGGCCATACCACCTCTAAATCTATGTTTTTGCTGCTCGTGGCCTAGTCCTGCTTGAGCGATTCCAGAAAGCCCCGCGATGCCGCTTCCACAATATCAAAGACCCTGGAAAACCCTTTCGGGCCGCCATAATAGGGATCGGGCACGCCCTTGACACCGAGTTCTGGTGCAAATTTGGTAAAGAGTTGTACCTTATGCCGCTGATTTTTCGGGCAAATTTGCAACATGTCTTCCACATTGCTCGGGTCCATCCCAAGGATATGATCAAAGGCCGTGAAATCCTTGGCCTGTACCTGCCGGGAGCGCTGCTTGGAGATGTCGATACCCCGCAAGGCCGCTTCTTCCATGGTCCGCATGTCCGGGGCCTCGCCAATGTGCCAATGACTCGTGCCGGCCGAATCAATCACGAACTGCTCTTCGAGACCCGCTTCCTGTGCCAGATGCCGGAACACCCCCTCCGCCGTGGGCGAACGGCAGATGTTGCCGAGACAGACAAAGAGCACTTTCGTTTTTTCCATGGATTGATTTACTCCTTTCAACAACCGCCGGGCATAAAAACGACCGGCAAGATAACCAAGGTACATGATTTTAAGTGTTTGCAGGACGCTGAGTTCGAACGCGCCCACATGGACTACAAAGATACCTGCCCCTTACCCCCGGGTTCAAGCCAACTTCATCAGAAATGTGAATAAACCATGGCCCACAATGGTATACTCACATGAAATCTATGAAATTCAGTAGGGTGTAAAGCCACCCATGATGTACATGGGTGGCTTTGACAAAACAGATCAAGGGAGGAAACACAGCATGAAACAACACAGTTGGGTATGGGCCTTGGCCATCATCAGCATAAGCATGGGCCTGGTGGGTTGCGGCGGCGCTCAGGAGCAGGATCCGTTGGTCGGCTCCTGGACCTTCTCGGAATACCTCTCCAGCCAGGAAATAGCGGAGATGTCGGAAGAAGAAATGCCGGAGGGCTTCAACATGTCCATGTCCCTCTCCGGTACGGTGAACTATGCCGAGGATGGAAGTCGGGAATCCAACGGCGCGATCAGTATGGACATGATGGTCATGGGTGAGTCGATATCCTTCAACATGAACTTCACGGAAAGCGGCACCTGGGAACGTAAAGAGGACGACGAAGGCCTTTTGGTGGAGCATATTGTATCGGCCGAATTCGGATCGGACGACCAGGAGACCGACATGATGCTCAACCAGACCCCGGAACTACGTGACAGCATGGGGAGCCTCGTTGGCGAAAGCACGGAGTCCCGCATTCTCTCGGTAAGCGCCAACCAAATCGTTATGGAAGACCTGGAAAGCGGCATGGAAGTCACACTCACACGCGTGCAATAGCCCGGTCACCACCTCTGAATCCGCACGTATGGGGCCGGGTTTAATGGCCTGCGCCCCATGCGTTTTCCAAGGTCTTCTCCCAGTGCCTGTACCAAATCCCCTGCCTTCCGCACATTGTAGTCACAGGGCTATTTCAGGTAAAATAAAGGCTGCAAACCGCGTACATTTTCCGGGGGTTCCTGCCGCTTTGCATCCTGCTTAGAGCGCTGATTCTGCGCCAATTATCCCCCCAAAGCCATAGAAGGACACCTGTGTCACGATGAGCCAATATACCTTGAAAGCACTGCCCAACTACAAGCAATTTTCCGGACCGGTCGTCTTTGTCGTCATGGACGGCGTGGGACTCGGCAAGAAGGATGAATCGGACGGGGTGCACCTGGCCTATACGCCCGTGCTGGATGAATTGGTCCAGAAACCGCTATACACTGAATTGAAAGCGCATGGCAAGGCCGTGGGACAGCCCACTGACGAAGACATGGGCAACTCGGAAGTCGGGCACAACACGCTCGGCGCTGGTCGCATCTTCCCCCAAGGGGCCAAACTGGTGAACAAGGCCATCCAGGACGGCATGCTCTTCAATGGCGCAGCCTGGAAGCAGGCCACCCAGCAAGCGAAAGACGGCGGCGCCCTGCACTTTATCGGGCTGCTCTCGGACGGCAATGTACACAGCCATATAACCCAACTCCAGGCCCTGCTGAAGCGCTGCGCCGAGGAAGGTGTGCCAAAGGTGCGCCTGCACATGCTAACCGACGGCCGTGACGTGGGCGAGCGCACGGCGCTGGGCTATATCGAGACCATCGAAAAGACCATGCAGGAGCTTAACGCCCAGGGCCGCGATTACCGCATCGCTTCGGGCGGCGGTCGTATGTACATCACCATGGACCGCTACAGCGCCGACTGGCCGATGGTCGAGCGTGGCTGGAATACCCACGTGCTGGGCGAAGGCCGTCAGTTTAAGTCGGCCTCGGAAGCCGTGCAGACCTATTACGACGAAAATCCCAAGGTCACCGATCAGCATGTCGGCGAGTTCGTGATTGCGGAAGACGGCAAGCCGATAGGCACGATTGAAGATGGCGACGCGGTCATCATCTTCAACTTCCGCGGCGACCGGGTGATCGAGCTGTCTCGCGCCTTTGAAGACGACGACTTCTCCTATTTCGACCGCAAGCGTCGCCCGGATGTCTTCTTCGCCGGCATGATGCAATACGACGGCGACATGAACGTACCCAAAAATTTCCTGGTCGAGCCGCTGAAGGTCTCGGGTTCCATGGCGGAATACCTCTGCGGCATGGGCGTCACGGCCTACGCCATCTCGGAAACGCAGAAATTCGGCCACGTCACCTATTTCTGGAACGGGAACAAGTCCGGCTACGTGAATGAGAAGTTGGAGAAGTATGTGGAAGTCCCCTCGGACGGCGACATCACCTTCGACGAGCGCCCCTGGATGAAGGCGGCGGAGATCACGGACGAAGTCATCAAGACCATCCACGAAGGCACGTACAAGTTCATCCGCCTGAACTACCCCAACGGCGACATGGTCGGCCACACCGGCGATGCTGCTGCGGTGCGTATTTCGGTGGAAGCGGTAGACCTGGGGCTGGCGCGGTTACTGCCGGAGATCGAGAAGGCGGGCGGTATCGCAGTCATAACAGCGGACCACGGCAACGCCGACCTGCTCTACACCCTGAAAAAGGACGGTACGAAGGACCCGCACGTGGCGCATACACTGAACCCGGTGCCCTTCGTCATCATGGACTACTCCGGGGCCAACAAATTCGAGATGCGCAACGGCATCGATACCCCGGGCCTGAGCCACGTCGCCGCGACCCTCATGAACCTGCTGGGCTATGAGAAGCCGGAAGACTACGATCCCTCGCTTGTGACCCTGTAACGAGTCCGGTACCTATTTCGACGCCTCCTGGCGCCTACACACACATAAAACCGACGGCTGTTGACGGGGTTATCCCCCAACACGCCGTCGGTTTTTTCTTGTTTACTCCACAACCGGCTTATGGCCACTCATACCCATGTGCGGCAAGCCGTTCACTCAATTCCTCCTGGTAGGAGGGGCGGAAGGGCTGCTCGTCCAGCTTGACGGGTGGGTCCTCCAGTCGGGGATCGTTCGTGGCTTCCAGATACGCCAGGAGCTGTGCGCGCAAGGCCGCGACGGTTTCCGCAAGTTCCGCGTTCCCGGCCAGGTTGTTGATCTGATCGGGATCATTCACGCAGTCATACAGTTCAAATTCTGGGCGCTTCCCGAAATTGAGAGCATAGTAGTCGGCAATCTCCGGCTCCTCCTTGTGCGCAACAAGAAATTCCTTGATTGGTCCGTCGTCACAATCTGGATGGATATCCATCCGGTGCGACGCGCCTTCAGGAACCCCGGCCGGCCAACGGTCAGACTCGAGGTTCCAAATCAGCAGCCACTGATCCGTACGCAACGCCCGTGCGGGATAGCCCTGCATGGAGGGCATGGCCTGCGCCGGCACATGACGCTCCCGCCCGAAAACCATGAAATCGCGTTCCGTGTCAACACGCCCCTCGTCTTCCGCCTCCAGCACCGGCAACAGACTCTTTCCGGTCATGGCGTCCGGGACGGCCACGCCAGCCAGTTCCAGGAACGTGGGCGCCAAGTCCGTCAGCGACACGAAATCTGTCACCCGGCGATTGGGTTTAACGCGATCGCCCCAACGTATCACCAACGGCACCCGAGTACCCCAGTCGTAGAGGTTGGCCTTACAGCGTGGGAAGGGCATGCCATGATCGCCGGTCATCACTACAATGGTATTCTCCAGCTCCCCGGCTTCCTCCAGCAAGGCCAGGGCTTCGCCAACATCGCTGTCCCAACGCTGCACCTCGAAATAGTAGTCGGCGATATCGCTACGAACGGTGTCATTGTTGGGCCAGAACGACGGCACAGGGACCGCATCGATGTCGATACCGCTTTCACGGCCACTATCCAGCTCATAAGGACGATGCGGATCACTCGTGCCAAACCAGAAACAGAATGGCTTGTCCGTGTCGCGCTGCT
>SKJD01000088.1 GCA_007116095.1 Candidatus Hydrogenedentota bacterium | reverse complement strand
CGACCATACCGAGCCCAGCTCCAGGCCAATGACCCCGGCGCCAATCACCACCAGGTGCTTGGGTACTTCCGGGTAGCTCAGCGCTTCGGTGCTGGAGCCAATGAGATCGCCGTCAAAGGCCATGCTCGGGAAGGTGCTGGGATAGCTGCCGGTAGCCAGAATAATATGCTTGGCCTTTATCTCCGCCTTGTCCTTACCCTCGACGATCACCTTGCCGGGACCGTCCAGACGGCCATGGCCCTCGTAGCGCTTGATCTTGTTTTTCTTCATGAGGTGGCCGATGCCGCCCGTGAGGCTCTTGACCACCGAGTCCTTGTTCTTAAGCATGGTCGGCAGGTCAAGCTCGGGCGCCGCCTTGATTCCGATCTTCACATAGTCATGCTTGATGGCGGCGAATTTCTCGCTGCTGTCCAGCAACGCCTTGCTCGGGATACAACCCACCCGCAGGCAGGTGCCACCCAGTTCGGAGACTTTTTCAACAATTGCGGTATTCAAGCCCAACTGGGCGGCCCGAATGGCGGCGACATAACCGCCGGGACCGGCTCCAATGACTACCAGATCATGCTCGTTCATCAGACACAATTCCTCTTCAAGTAACGTGGTAACAGTAGTAAAAAAAGATTCGGGACGCCAGCGCACAGGTGTTTCGAACGGTTGGTTCAATGCCTGGACAACTATACTTCCAGTAAAATGCGCACCGGATTTTCGACACATTCCTTAATGCGCTTGAGGAAGGTAACCGCGCCCTTGCCGTCTACAATGCGATGATCATAGGTCAGCGCTATGTACATCATCGGCCGGATGACGACTTCACCGTCGACGGCGACCGGGCGGTCCTGAATGGCATGCATCCCCAAGATGCCACTCTGCGGGGCATTGACGATAGGTGTGGACAACAAGGAACCATAGACCCCGCCATTGCTCAGGGTAAAGGTACCACCTTTCAGGTCTTCCATGCTAATTTTGTTCTGCCGCGCTTTCTGGGCATAGTCGGAAATCGCCAACTCGATCTCGGCGTAGCCCATGGCCTCGGTATTGCGCAAGACCGGGACAACCAGGCCTTTTTCCGTGCCCACGGCGAAGCCGATGTCGTAGTAATTCCGGTAGACAATACTGTTGTCGCGGATTTCGGCGTTGATCTCGGGCACCAGTTTCAGCGCTTCGATACTGGCCTTGATAAAGAAGGACATGAAGCCCAGTTTGATGCCGTATTTCTTCACGAATTCATCCTGAATCTGCTTGCGCAACTTCATGATGCCGGACATGTCCACTTCGTTGAAGGTGGTAAGCAGGGCCGCATTCTGCTGCGCCGCCACCAGGTGCTTTGCTATGGTGCGGCGCATCGGGCTCATGGGCGCCACTTCTTCCTCGCGGTAGCCCGGCAAGGACGCGCTTTCCAGGTCCTCAGGCTCCGCTGGTTGGGTTGCGCTCCTGCCCTCATGGCGCATGACGTCTTCCTTGAGCAGGCGACCGCCCGGGCCCGTCGCTTCGACGTCGCCGGCTTCCAGCCCCTTATCCGCCAGGGCGCGCTGGGCCGCCGGCATCACCCGGGTCTCACCAGTGGAAGACGCCTTGTCCTTGCGCCCGGCATCCTTGTCCCCGGCGCTCTTTTTCGCGTCGGCTTCATCACTGTCCGCATCCAAAGCGCGGGTTGCGTGGCCCTGCGCTTCCACCCCCCGGGCCGATTGGGCCGCTGCCGCGCTGCCCTTTTCCTCGCCCTTCGGCGCATCCGCCTCTTCCATGGAACCGATGATCTCACCGATGGAAGCCGTTTCGCCGCTTTGCTTCCGCACCGAACTGATGATGCCCGAGACCGGCGCTATCACTTCCATCGTCGCCTTCTCGGACTCCACCTCCACCACAGGCTCATCCTGGCGCACATATTCGCCTTCTTTTTTCAGCCACTGCCCGATTTGCACCTCGTTTATGGACTCACCAACAGACGGCACCTTCAATTCAAATGCCATGGAATTCATTACTCCTTATCGCGTAGGGGGCCGACTCAACGGTCTGGCGCAGTAGCCCTACCCGGACAGTCTTGGGTTCTTTTTCAGTATCAATCGCCAAGGAAAGGGACGTATCCACCACAATCGCAACGAATCGATGCAGCGCACTGTGTGGAAAGGGATTCGTAAAATACCCGCTGACACATTTCTCCAGCGACACCAATATGAATACTGCCCGCCCACTTCGATTGGGAGACAGTATAGCATAATCACGCGTGGGTCAGGCCACCGGTCTCCGGACGCTGACCGCCAATCCGAAGGCCTCGGCCATCAACTGGATATGCTCCAGGCGGTGGCTGGAAGCCGAGCCCGTCGCAGGGCTGGCCGACGGTGGCCGGTATATCCCCGAGAAGGGCAGGCGATGGTCGATGCTATCCCGGAACTTGGACAACATATAGCGCCAGGCGCCCATATTTTCCGGCTCTTCCTGCACCCAAAACACGGGGGTGCCGTCTTTGTAGGGCGCCAACACGCTGCTGACCAGCTTGTTTTCCAACGGATAGAGCTGCTCGACGCGAATGATCGCGACGTCGTCATGCTCCAGCTCTTCACGCCGCTGAATCAAATCGTAGTATATCTTGCCGGTGCAGAGGATGATACGTGTGGTCTTTTTCGGATCGATATCGGGGTCCGTGATGATGCGCTGGAACGCGCCCTCCGAGAGCTCCTCCAACCGTGACACGGCCCGTGGATTGCGCAACATGCTCTTGGGGGACATCACAATCAACGGCTTCCGCCATGGACGCAGGACCTGCCGACGTATGCAATGAAAAATCTGCGCCGGGGTTGTCGGGAAGACGATCTGCATATTGTCTTCCGCCGCCAACTGCAAGAAACGCTCCAGGCGCGCACTGGCGTGCTCCGGTCCCGTGCCTTCCAGGCCATGCGGCAAGAGCATGACCAGGCCGTTGAGCCGACGCCACTTGTCTTCCGCGGTCGTGATGAACTGGTCGATGATGACCTGGGCCACGTTGACGAAATCGCCAAACTGCGCTTCCCACATCACCAACCCGTCGGGACAGCCCACGCTGTAGCCGTATTCAAAGCCCAGGACACTGGCTTCGGACAAGGGGCTATTGTGAATTTCCACGGGCGCCTGCTCCGGATCCAGGTGCTGGAACAGACGGTAAGGCTCGCCGGTCTCATAATCGTGCAATACGGAATGCCGGTGACTGAAGGTGCCCCGCTCGGAGTCCTGTCCGGTAAGACGCACGCGCACCCCTTCGGTGGCCAGGCTGGCGAGCGCCAGGGCTTCCCCGGCCGCCCAGTCCAGGGGCTTTTCGTCGGTGGCCATGCTGCGCCGTTGCTCCAGCACGCGTTGCAGCTTGGGATGAACCTTGAAGCTTTCCGGGGTATCGGTCAGGCGTTCCAACAGGGATACAATTCGCTCCCTGGAAATGCGGGTCTCGACATCGGGGACATAGATTTCCGGCCCGCCGACATACCGCGTCCACATGCCAAACATCTCGTTCTGGGGCGTGGTCAACGTCGTTTCCGGACCGGCCATCCGGCTGCGAATCGGCTTATCGGCCTCGTACTTAATACGCCGGGAATGTTTGCGCGCGGCGCTGAGCTCGTCTTCAAGATGTTGCCGCCGCTTTTCTTCAATAAGCTGGGCTTCCTGTTCCATGATCCCGCCCAGGCGCAGCAGCCGCCGCAGGTAAGTCTCACGGACGGACTCACGCTCGCGTATTTTCTGGTACATCAGCGGCTGGGTGAAGTTGGGCTCATCGCCCTCGTTGTGCCCACGCCGCCGGTAGCAGTACATGTCAATCACGACATCCCGCCGGTATTCCGTGCGGAAGGCGATGGCCAGGTTCACCACCTGGGCGACCGATTCCGGGTCCTCCCCGTTGACATGGAAGATGGGACTCTGCAACATGCGGGCAATGTCCGAGGCGTAGGTGGAGGAGCGGGCCTGATTCGGCGTGGTGGTAAAACCGATCTGGTTGTTTACGATAATATGGATCGTGCCGCCGGTCGTGTAGGCCTCCAACTGACTGAGATTCAACGTCTCCTGCACGATGCCCTCACCGGCAAAGGCGGCGTCCCCATGGATCAGGACCACCAGCCCCTTGTCGCCCCGAGGATCATCGTCCCGGTCATTCTTGGCGCGCATCCGGCCCAGGGCCACGCTGTTGACGTACTCCAAGTGGCTGGGATTGAAGGTCAGGGCCAGATGGACTTTCTTCCCGGTCTCGGTGATCCAGTTGGAGTGGTAGCCCAGGTGATACTTCACATCGCCCCGCCCGACATTGAGCTCGGGGACATTGTCCTGGAATTCCTGGAAGATATTGCGCGGGTTCTTGCCCATGATGTTGGCCAGTACATTCAAACGGCCACGGTGGGGCATGCCGATGATGACCTCTTCCACCCCATGCTCGCCCGAACGCTCAATGGCGAAGTCCAACAGGGGAATGAGGGTTTCCGCGCCTTCCAGGGAAAAGCTTTTGGCGCCGAGGAACTTCTTCTGGATGAACTCTTCCAGCATCACGGCGTCGGTCAGGCGGGTGAGGATGCGCAACTGCTCCTTGCGGGAAAGCTTGATGCGGTTTTCGCTGCGCTCCATGCGGCTTTGCAGCCATTCCCGGACGGCGATGCTGTCAATGTGCATGAACTGACAGCCGATATAGCGGCAATAGGTTTGCTGGGCGCTGTGGATAATGTCTTCCAGCGTCGGCGTACCCCCGCCAGCCAGGAATTCCGTGGCGAAGCGCAATTGCATATGGTCATCGGTCAGGCCGTAATATTCAGGCGTCAGCTCGCGCATGACCAGCTTTTTACGGCCCAGGGGATCAATGCGCGCACGGCGGTGCCCGCGCACGCGGTAGTTACGGATCAGCAGGTCCACCTTGTGCTGCAAGGAGGCGGCATCCACCTCGGCGCTCAGTGACGTCGCCCCGTTCCCATTGCGACTTCGAACCGGCCCGCCATTGCCAAACAGCGGCCGTGGGGTAAAGCGTGGTCGGGTGCGAAAGGTTTTTACGTCCTCCGCGTCGCCCTGTACTTCCTGTGTTTGGTCGGCGAAATACCTTCGCCAGGTCTCATCCACACTGTCAGGGTCACGAAGGTAGTTTTCATACAGCGCTTCTACAAACGCCAGACTGAGCGGATTCGATTGTAATTCGTTTTCCATTGCCTTCTTCGAAGGATATTTCATAAATATCCGGGGTTAAAGATGCCGCCATTCATACCGGGGAACCTCTTATCAGTATCATACACGATAATCCCAACAAAGTTTAAGCAATTAGCCGGGAAATCGTACATATTCAATCATTTTTTAACATGATGCCGGTCTGGAAACCATGATCCAGGCCAATGCGTCACCTAAGCGGGGATGTCATCCTGTAAATGATGACCGTACCTGTACTTAACTGCCGGTTCAACACAAGTTATTTCCAAAGCCCGCTAAATGCTTGTCGGATACCCTCTAAACCTCCCTGTAAAGCTGGTTCATCCGACTAAAGAGTGCACGATCGAGCCGGTTGAACGGTAATTCTAATTGTCGCTCCTCAGGGTCTGTTGATTAAGTCGATTTTTCAGGAATTTTGGACAAACACCACTCATTCAGTGGCAACATGTTGCTTCAAATAGCTGCGGGGTTTGGCATTGCCGTTGTGGTTGACTATCTACTTCACACAACACTACGACCAACCCCGGCAGGGGTTACGGATGAATAGCCCGGGGTTGAGCCGGAGGGCGTGCAACGCCCGTAGGCGATACCCCGGGATCAGGGCGCTAAAAGAAAATCGACCCTGAAGGGGTGTGTGAGCCGCAGTGGCTCGGAGCTTAGTCTACCTTTAGAAGAAACGGTGAGGCAAT
>SKJD01000240.1 GCA_007116095.1 Candidatus Hydrogenedentota bacterium | reverse complement strand
GCCACGACCATCTGGACAAACGACCTCTATGGCCGCGCCTGGGGCTGGATCAAGGGCTATCAACTAAGCCCACGGCATGCCCTGATTGTTGGTCGCATCATGACTTTCCTTTTCATCGCCCTGGCCGCCTACACCGCGCCCATGCTGGCGAATCAAGAGGCGATGTACAATTTCATCCAGACCTCGCTGTCCATGTTCCAGGGGCCAGTCTTCGCCATTCTCCTGCTGGGCATCCTCTGGCGCAAAGCCACCCAGTGGGGCGGCCTGGCCGGCCTGGTGCTGGGCGTTAGCTTTACGACCATACTCCACAACACGAGCGGGGTCTTCCCGTCGGACAACCCATTCCTGTTCGTGGCCTGGTGGTCGTTTATCTTTACCATCATCGTGACCGTGGTCGTCAGCCTGATGACCCCGCAGGACCCGGACGAGAAGGTACGTGGGCTGATTTTCGGACAGGTCATGAAGGACGGCGTGGTGCAGCGGGTGCTGCGCGAAAGGAGTGAAGGATGAACCTGGCAAGTCGCATTTCCGCAGGCATTGACGCTACATTCCGTGGATTCTTCCAGCGGATTTTTCATCCGATCAACGATATTTTTCTGCACATCGGCCCCTTCTGGTGGACCCTGGCCGCCGTCCTTCTCTTTCTCGGCGCCATCCTTTGGGTGTGGACCTTGCGGAAGGAATACGTTAATCTGGATGCGCCACGGCAGGGAATCCTGTATGATCTGCGGGTATGGACCATCTTGTCCATGTTGCCCCATATATTGATATACATCATTTTTTAGGCTGTCCATACCGCGTATGGCGCGTATCACATGGGATTGACCGACTGTAGAGATTGGTTTTACATGGGAAGAGGAAACTGAGTATGACCTCCGATGATCAGAAGCAGACACCCGACCACAAAAACCGGGACGCAGAAACCATGAAGATGCTTGGATTGTTCATGGGCATTCTTTCGCTTCCCGTGTTGCTCGCCACTTTTTGGGCCGGGATGCCATTCGCCATGGGCATTAACTTTTTAAGCGGCCTGATACTCCTCGGGGTGGGCATCGGATTTTATCTGCGTGGCAAACGCCTGACTCATTAAATGATGCTGAGCGCACGGCAGGACCATCATGGCGCCCGCATGACGGAAGCGGCATCCGCTTACGAGACACTCCCGGTGGAACATATGACGCCGGTGGTGACGCCAGAACGGGCGCGGGAGCTGCTCAGCGCGCCGAAGTTCCCCAGGCTGGCCCGCTTCTGGCATGCCCTGCGGCTGAACGATCCCCACCTGAAGGCGCAGCCCCGCAAGCAGGAATGTCTCTGGATGCCGTTCTACCATGTTCGCATCGTAATGACGGCCCGGGGTGAGGAGAGCACCCTCGACACGACCGTGGACAGTTGGTCCGGCTCCTTCGCCATCGTTTCCTTTGAAAGCCCCATCGAAGACGGCCTGCCGCCCGGAGAGCACTTCCCCCCGCGCATGGCGCCGCAAGAGGCCGAATCCCGCGCCTATCAGGAACTCCTGCACACCGTCATGCGCCAACGCAGCAGAGGCTCCAAACCCATGCCCCAAACCGTTGCGGATAGCCGCCTAATCTACTGGCCTTTCTGGGTGATCTACATCCAGAAAAAACGGTACCTGGATTTGCGTCTTATGGATGCGGTTACCGCCCAGCCCGGTGGCAACCGCACAAAAGTCGGCATGCTTGACGCCTTCACCGCCGCACATGCATCAACCCGGAAGTACTAACCCGAGTCCAAATAATGGAATCGACGTTCGGTGAGCCATTTTATCCAGGGGGAACACAATTGCAGCAAATTTCACCCCCCATGTTCACAGCAAAGACTCCGAATAACTGACATCCCGCGACCACACAAGGAACACCATCCCATGATCGAAATACTTGAAGAGTCCACCGGAAAATGTGTCGCCCTGCGCATCTCCGGCAAGATCATCCGCGAGGACTATATCAGCATCATTCCCCAATTGGAACGCACGATCCAAATCTGGAACGGCCTGAACTTGCTACTGATATTCGACAATGTGGAAGGGATGGCCCTAGGCGCGGTTTGGGAAGACGCCCAGTTCAATCTGAAATACTTTCGCGAGGTGCATCGGGCCGCGCTGGTGGGCGACCAGGAGTGGTTAAAGTGGATAATTAAGGTCTCCCAGGTTTTCGTCCACGAAGAAGCCCGGCTTTTCCAACCGGATCAAATCGAAACGGCCTGGACCTGGATTCGTGAAGGCGAGAAGCACATTGATTCGACGAACATCCCCAAGGACTAAGCCCTCCCGTCTCCCCCGGGTTCGCTGTGTACGCATCGTCTTGTGTATGATGTAAGGGGCTTGAAAGGACAGGCGTTGCTTTGTCCTGGGTCCCTGCTTTATTCCTATCCAACCCGCGCATAGCAGGAGTTTTACATAAGATTATGCTTACGGAAACACACGTTTTAGACGCCATGCGGCACATCATCGATCCGGACCTCGGACGGGACATTGTCAGCCTGGGTTTTATCAAGAACCTGAAAATTGACGAAGGCGACATCGCCTTCACCGTCGAACTGACCACCCCGGCCTGTCCGGTCAAGGACAAGTTCAAAGCCGAATGCGAGGCGGCGGTCGCCCAATTGCCCGGCGTCACTTCGGTGAAAGTCACCATGAGCGCGATGGCGCCCAAAACCAAGCCCGGCCCGCAGATCAATACGCTGGATAACGTCGATACCGTCGTCGCCATATCTTCCTGCAAGGGCGGCGTAGGCAAATCCACCGTGGCAGCCTTCCTGGCCCGGGCCATGCAACGCGAAGGCCTGCGCGTCGGCCTGCTCGACATCGACATCTACGGCCCCTCGCTGCCGACCCTCATGCGCGATCCGCGCCCGCAGGTCTACATGCAAAACGAGCGCATCCAGCCGGTCGTGGTGGACGGTCTTAAAACCATGTCCCTGGGCTATCTCATGGGCGACAAGCCCGCTGTCATGCGCGGGCCGATGGTCTCGAACTACACCATGCAAATCCTGCGCCAGACTGACTGGGGCGAACTGGACTACCTCCTCATCGACATGCCCCCCGGCACCGGCGACATCCAGTTGACGCTCGTACAACAGGCGGCCCTGGACGGCGCGGTGATCGTGACCACCCCCCAGGCGCTTTCCCTGGTCGACGTCGCCCGCGGCATCCACATGTTCGAGTCCGTGAATGTGCCGGTCCTGGGCATTGTCGAAAATATGGCTTACTTTGTCTGTGACCAGTGCGACAAGAAGCACTATATCTTCGGCAGCAGTACCCACACCTTGCAGGAGCGCTTCGGGCTGGGTGTATTGGCAGAGCTACCGCTGCTACCCGGCCTGCAGGAAGCTGCCGAGAAAAGCGCTGGCCAGGACTACCCTGCCTTTGCCGAGATGGCCGATCAGCTCCATCGGCAGGTGGGCATGCGGCGCATCGAAGGCGACCAAAAGCCGATTGTCACCCCGGAAAAGGGCAAGGTCCACATCGAATGGCCGGACGGCACAGAAAGCCGCATCCCGAACAAGACCCTACGCGCCTCCTGCCAATGTGCCCTCTGTGTGGATGAATTCACCAACGCCCCCATTCTTAATCCGCAGACCATCCCGGAAGACATTCAGGTCGAATCCATCCAGCCCTTGGGCAACTACGCCGTGGGTATAAATTGGTCCGACAACCACAGCTCTGGCATCTTCTCCTGGCAACACCTGCGTAAAGTCGCCGGCCTGGAAACATAGGCGTAGCTTACGCCACCTGGGGAGGGAGTGGGGAGCATTTCCAGACACAGTTCCACACCACCGCCTCATTGCCGGTGTAGGCGGCGCTCTTTGATGTGATGGCGGATGCGAAGGATCAGGGGAATGCTGAGGCGGTAGCCAGAGGCGAGTAGCAACACCGCCGTGTGCAGCACGATAATGGTCTGGTTGGTCGGGAAGTCGGACATGTAGGAGAGGTAGAGGCCCACCAGCGTCGCCATGGCCGCGACAACGATGCTCACCACCATCACCTTCCAGAGGCGGTTGCAGAGCAGCAGCCCGATCATCGCAGGAATGGTCAGGTAGCAGAAGACAAGCAGCGAACCGCCAACCTTGGAAGCTCCCGAGGTGGCGATGCCAAGCAGGTAAAAGAAGACGATTTCCCAGACGCCTGCCCGCAAGCCAATCACCCGGGCCTGATCGCGGTCGAGAAAGGTAAACAAGATCGGTCGCAGGAAAACGAGGAAGCAGATCAAGACCGGCCCCAGGGTAAACAGCATAATCCAGAAGTCCCGCTCACTCGTGACAATGAGGTCACCGTAGAGCAGGGACTGCACTTCCGTCAAACCAAAGCCGCTCTTCGAGACTATCAGGATGCTCAGGGCGGAGGCGGTTACAAAAACCGCCCCCAATACGGCATCGCGGGGCACGCGGCGCGATTCGTAGGGGTAGGCTAGCAGCGTGACTGTCACCAGGCTCAACAGCCCGGCGCCCAGCATCGGCGGCAGGTGAAAGACGAAGGACAGGGCAATCCCCGCTGCGGCCGCCTGGGACAGGGCAATGCCGATGAAGACGACGCGCTTGAGCACCACAAAGACACCCAGCGCCGAGCACACCACGGCGATGAGCAACCCCCCGGCAATTGCGTAGGGAAAGACATCCAGCAGTACGGCGATATCATCCATCCTGATATCGCCTGGCCAACGGTGCGTTGTCGTGGTGATGCGCTACATGGGGCACGCTCTCGATGTGGAGGTCCATGGAGGTGAATTGGCGGGCGGCCTCAGCGCTGACAATGCTGGCCTGGCCACGGTCCACCAGACAGACCTGCTCCGCCAGGGTTACCGCGAGCTGGATGCCGTGACAGGCGATGAGGATGGTCTTGCCCTGTTCCTGACAGAGGCGGAATAACTGCCCAATGACCTCCCGCTCGGAGGGCGCATCGAGTTCCGAGGTCGGCTCGTCCAGAATGAGCACGTCCGCCCCCGAGACCAGCGCCCGGGCGATCAGCGCCTTCTGTTTCATGCCGCCGGAGAGATCCCGATAATTCTTGTTCGCATGAACCGCCAGCCCCACTTCCTCCAGCACGGCATGGACCGCCTTTCGCTGCGCCTTGTTAGGACGCCGCCACCATCCCAGGCTGCGATAAAAGCCCATGGTCACGATCTGTTCGACCGTAATTGGAAAGAGCGGGTCGATGCTTTTCTGCTGCGGCACATAGCCCAGTTGCAGGTCTGGCCGGCCATAAACAATCTGGCCGCATTCCGGTCGTAGGAGCCCCAACAGACCCCGCAACAGGGTAGTTTTACCGCCACCGTTCGGCCCGACAAAGGGGAGGAAACAGCCTTCCGGAATCTCCAGATAAACGTTTTCCAACACCCACTCGCCACTGTAGCCCAAACAGACATGTGAACACGACACGGCCATTTTCACAGCCGTGTCGTGGGTATTTTTTTGTGATTCCAGGGGAATCAGGGTCGTATCAGCAGACATATACACCCTTGCATGGTTCAACACTATAGCTAATCACTTGTGGCGTCCAGGGCATCACCCAGCCGGGCCACAATGTTGTCGATCATCGCGAGGTAATCCGTCGCCGCGGCTTCCGAGCCCACCATGTTGCCCACCTCCACCACAGTGGCGCCAGTGCGATCCGCGATCAAATCCGGTGCACGGCGGCTATAATAGGGCTCCATCAGGATGACCGGCACATTGCGCGCTTCCATACGTGCGGCCAATTCCGCAAGATGCCGGGAGGTCGGCGGGATACCGGGCTTGGGTTCAAGCTGATCCAGTATAACCAATTCGAAGCGGTCGGCGAAATACCCCCAGCTCCGGTGGTAGGTCACAATGGGCGTTCCGGCATGGG
>SKJD01000191.1 GCA_007116095.1 Candidatus Hydrogenedentota bacterium | reverse complement strand
TTTTTTAATGCGCCATCAAGACCGGGCAGCCGACGTGGTTGATGACGTAGTTGCAGGTGCTGCCCAGCACCAGCTCGCGCACTTTGGTGTGTCCGTAGGCGCCAAGCACGAGCAGGTCGGCGGAGACTTCTTTGGCGTAGGCCACGATCTGTTCGCCGGGGTCGCCTTGCCGCAACACATAGGTCACCTCCAGGCCGTCGTAGGACTGCAAGTAGTTCTTGGCCTCGTCGAGCACCGGTCGGTCTTCTTCTTCGCCGACCACGAGCAGGTGAAACGGCACTTTCCATTCGACCGACACCATGGCGGAGACCTTGAGCGCCTGTTTGGCGTGGGCGGTGCCGTCGTAGGCGACGACAAAGAGTTTGTTTCCCGGCATTTCGACGCCAGTGATGATGACCGGTTGGCGGGCGCGGCGCACCACGGCTTCCGCGGTCGAGCCAAGCACCCCGTCGAGCCATTCGTCGTGTTCGCCGCCACGGCCCATAACGATGAGATCGGTCAGCCCGCCCTGTTCCACGATGCAGCGTGAGACGATCCCCGTTTCCAACGTCGTCTCACAGGACACGCCCGCTTCATCGGCGGCTTTTTTCATGGACTCCAACGCCATGTTGCCGCGTTCTTCCAGCAGCATGGAGATATTGCCCTGATAATTCACGTAGGGGGCGGTTCCCAGCGAGGCCGAGAGGTCGCGCAGGAACGGGCCTTCCAGCAGCCGGACATCCAGCACGTAGAGCCCCATCAGGCTGGCGCCGTGGCGCTTGCCCAGTTCAATGGCGTAGCGCACGCCCTTTTCCGCCGCTGCACTGCCGTCGGTAGGAACCAATATACGTTTTATCATGGCCTGTCTATCTCCCTATCAAATTACCAAATGCCCGCAGGATACGAATCCCATCTTTCTGGCTCTTCTCCGGGTGAAATTGTACCGCATATACGTTGTCTTTTCCCACAATGGCGGCAAATTCCACACCGTAGTGACAGCTCGCATACACCAGGTCCGGGTCGCTGGGCTGCGCGTAGTAGCTGTGTACAAAGTAAACGTATGGCGACTCGTCCACATCTGACAGCAAGGGACAATGATTTTCCGGGGAGCGCCGGAGCTGGTTCCAGCCCATGTGCGGCACCTTCAGCCGGGAGACGCCGGCAGCGGGAAAACGTATAATCCGACCGGGCAGCAGGCCCAGGCCCCGCGTTTCATGGCCGCCTTCTTCACTGGTCTCGAAGAGCAGTTGCAGACCCACACATATCCCCAGGAACGGCTTGCCGCTCTTCGCCGCGGCAATCACCGGCTCCACCAGTCCGCGCGCGTCCAGGCCATCGTAACAATCCCGGAAGGCCCCGACGCCCGGCAAGACCACGGCGTCCGCGTCCAGGATGATTTTGGGGTCATCCGTCACCACGGCGGCGTGCCCGGCTTTCTCGATGCCTTTTTGGGCGCTCCGCAGGTTGCCCATGCCATAATCAACGACTGCTATCATACTTCAAGCATTCCTTTGGTTGAGGGAACTTCCTTCACGCGGGGGTCCAGGGTGACCGCCTGCCGCAATGCCCGCGCCCAGGCCTTGAAGAGCCCTTCGGCGATATGGTGCGCATTGCAGCCATGTCGCTGCACGAGGTGCAGGGTTATCCGGCTGTTCACCGCGAAGGCCCGGAAAAACTCCTCGACCAGCTCCGTATCGAATTGGCCGATTTTGTCGGCCTGGAATGCCGCTTCAAAGTGCAAGAAGGGACGTCCGCTGATGTCCAGCGCCGCTTCGGCGAGCGTTTCGTCCATGGGGACCACGGCATGGCCATAGCGCGTGATGCCTTTCATGTCGCCCAGCGCCTGGAGAAAGGCCTTGCCCAGGCAAATACCGACATCTTCGACGGTGTGGTGGTCGTCGATATACAGATCGCCCCGGGCCTGCACTTTCAGGTTAAACAAGCCGTGGCGGGCGAGGTGGGTCAGCATGTGATCGAAAAAGCCGACGCCGGTCGCGATCTCGGAGGAGCCGTCGCCGTCCAGGTCGAGTTCCACACGGATTTGGGTTTCATTGGTGTTGCGTTCTATTTCGGCTGTGCGCACGGGAATGGGTTCCTTTGTTCAGGTCAAGGGTTTGGAAAGTATGTCGGGTCTGGGGACCGTGCGAACCTGGCAGCGCTGGCGAACGGAGCCCCGCTCCACCTTCACCGGATCTATGCACAGCGTCCCGGCTGCCGCGCCTCAACGCCCCAGGGCCAGGCGGTCCGCCAGAAACTGCGGCAGACCGGCCTCCAGCACCCGCTGCTGCGCCTTTTTCACCGGGTAGGGAATCCTGATCTGCTCGAAGACGCGCTCCTCGGTGTCCAACAGGCCGAAGGCGGCGTCGGGATTGCCGTCACGCGGCTGCCCCACCGAACCGGGGTTGATAAAGAAGATTTTGTCGTCGCCGATATGAAAGCAGTTGTCATCATCCACGACATAGACGCCGTCGTCCGAGAAAATGGCCGGGCTGTGGGTATGGCCCGCGATACACAAATTGCATTCCGATTCGCGCATAAAGTCCAGGTGCGGCAAGATGTCTTCCCAGTTTATCATATAGGTATTGCGGCTGTCCGGGGCGCCATGCACCGCAATAAAGTCTTCAAACTTGAGCATGTCGGGCAATGTGCGCAGCCAATTCAGGTTGTCATCGTTGAGGGCGTCCCGGGTCCACAGCGCCGCCGCCATGGCCACCGGATTAAAGTTCCAGGGCTCCTCGAAACCGCAGGCCACGGCGTCGTGATTGCCCAGGATGGTGAGCATGTCCCGGTCGCGCAGAATTTCCACGCAGGTGTTGGGATCGGCGTTGTAGCCCACCACATCCCCCAGACAGATGGTATTTTCCACATCCTCCATGGCGTCAATGGCGGCCAATACCGTGTTCAGGGCCTCCAGATTGGCGTGTATGTCGGATATAATGGCAAATTTCACGGCAAGACCTCCAGCTTGAACGCCACGGATTGAAAGACGCAAGCAGGCAGTTTCAAACAATGTGTAGCGGCAATGAGTAGCGACGCCGGCAGGAGCTCATGCACCGGCCACTCCCCCAAACGGCCATAGGGGACCAATGTACACGGCCCGACAATCGGCTTTGGACTCAATTGTACCGTGTTATCGAACGATAAGCGCCTGTTGCCAGCCCGCTTCAAGTACACCAAGGTTTTCGAGCCGGAGTTCCCGGATATCCCCCCCGGCATGCTGGAGATGAATCTCCACACGGCGCTTCGGTAAAAAGCCTTCGGCCCGCTCCGCCCACTCGATGACGCAGCGGACGTCGCCGTCGAAGAGTTCCTCATAGCCCAGGTCCGCCAGTTCATCTCCCCCCGCGATGCGGTAGAGGTCCAGGTGCTGGAGGACCGGTGGATTGCCGTACTGATTGACCAGGGTGAAGGTCGGGCTGTGTACAGGCTCATCCCCCGCCAGCGCATGGGCCATGCCCCGCACCAGACAGGTCTTGCCGGTGGCCAAGTCGCCGAAGAGCGCCAGCACGGCTCCCGGGGGCAGCAATCGGGCCAACGCCGCGCCGATCTGCTCGGTGCGTTCAGGCGCATCGCTTTGCAGTTCCAATTTTTCGGGGTGATTCATTACAACAGCGTCCATCCCTTACGACATCGCCTCCATGGCAGCCTGGTATTGTTCCAGATACAGGTCCCCGGCGCGGTCCCAGGAAAAATCCTGGCGCATACCGGTTTGTTGAACCCCACGATAGCACTCCGGGTTCGCATACAGATCAATGGCTTCTTTTACGCTCTTGATGATGGCCGCCGCAGTCACCGGGACATAGGAAATGCCCGTCGCCGTGCCGTTCGCCAGGGTCCGTGTCGAAATGTCACGGACGGAATCCGCCAGCCCGCCCGTGCGCCGGACAATCGGCACGGAGCCATAGGCCAGGGCGTACATCTGCGTCAGTCCGCAGGGTTCATAGCGCGACGGCATGAGAAAGAAGTCACACCCCGCCTGGAGGCGGTGGGACTTGGGCACGTCAAAGGCAAATTGCACCTGGAGCTTGTCCGGATACGTCGCCGCCAACGCCAGCAGGCGCTGCTCGATCTCCGGATGTCCCGTGCCCAGGATGACAAACTGCGCGGGCAACTTCGCCAGCTCGGGAATGGCCTGGGCCACCAGATCAAAGCCCTTTTGCCAGGTCAGGCGGCTCACCAGGCCGATCAAGGGGACATCCGGCTTTTGGGGCAGGCCGAACTCCGCTTGCAGCGCCGCCTTGCACGGCGCCTTGCCCGCGAGTTCCTCATGGGAATAGGTCGCCGCGATATGCGGGTCTCGGGCCGGATTCCACACGCTGTAATCGACCCCGTTCAGGATGCCGGTCAGGTCCTCCTTGCGGGTGCGCAGCATGCTGTCCAGCGCCACGCCGTATTCCGGGGTTTGTATTTCCCGGGCATAGCGTGGACTGACCGTGTTCAATTTCGTTGAAAAGGCGATGCAGGCCTTCATCAGGTTCATGTCGCCGTAGTGCTCGAAGGATTCCGGACCAAACAACTCCTGATCGAAGCCGGTACAGGCAAATTTATCGGGCTTGTACCGCCCCTGGAAAGCGAGGTTGTGGATGGTGAAATGGGTCGGCACATTTTTCCAGTCCGGATGCCGCGCATAGCGCGTGCGCAAGTACGAGGGAATCGCAGAGGCGTGCCAGTCGTGGCAATGCACGATGTCGGGAATCCAGTTGCTCTGCTCCATCCCGTTCAAGGTGGCCAGACAAAAGAAACAGAAGCGCTCGGCATTGTCCACATACTCATGCACGTTGTCGCCATAAAGATAGTTCCGCTCGAAATAGTCTTTGTGCTCAATCAGGTAGAGCGGCGCGTCCGAACCGGGCAAGCGCGACTCCCGCATTGCGCCATAGACCGTTTTGCACCCCAGGTCCGCAATGCAGGGGAAACGTTCTTTCCCCCAATGCTCCCGGGGTATCTGCCCGTAGGCCGGCATGGCGATGCGCACATCGTGGCCGCGTTGCTTCAGGTTCTTCGACAAGGCCCCGGCGACATCCGCCAGACCACCGGTGCTTACCAACGGCGCCAGCTCTGCGGTAACAAATAAAATTTTCAGGGGTTTTTTGACTGCTAAATCGGCCATGCAGTTACTTTCTTCTGGTGGTGCGTGAAAAACTAATTTGGCGTAGGGCGACATACGATGCAAATGGCGTTGCTGCGCGCACCTGCTATTGGTTTTGTCTTGGCGTCAAAACCAGCCGTCTAGAGCACGTCTCCGCCAGCAAATGGACATTGTGGACGCTGTGGACTTTGTGGACCAGGCATGTCCATTACGTCCACCATGTCCACACTGTCCACCGGGCACCCTACATTCTCCCACTTCCGGGGGGCACTTCCCAACCCTGCGGGGCGCTATTCTAACACGTTTACAGGTCCTGTAGGGATATTGTCGAAGTAGCGCTCAGCCCAGGTGGCCGGGTCGGGGGTGGCCCCGCTGCAAGATGGTCCATATCGCCCCACCGCAACCCAGCACGATCAGCGCGATGGTGATCCCGGCGCGGAGATAGCGCGCGCCGGGGTCTTTCTGAAAGGACAACGTGACGTCGCTGGCAGGTTCCTGCAGGGGCGCCACCACGTTGACGACATATTCCCCACGGGCCGGGATGCGGACTGCGGCCACGGCAATGCCCACGTTCCCACCGACGCTGTACTCCCGGGGCTCCGGGTCCTCCAGGGGCAAGGTATCCAGACTGGCTTCCTGGACCACCTGCAATTGTAAGTCACTGCGCGCAAAGGGTTCGATAAGGTCCTGCGAATACTCGATGCTGCGATCGTACTCTACAAAAATCGTGTGCGGACCCGTCTGGCTGAGGTAGATGGCGCCGGAGGCGTGTACTTCTACACC
>SKJD01000068.1 GCA_007116095.1 Candidatus Hydrogenedentota bacterium | reverse complement strand
TTACCCAGCTCGACCAGGTGCGCGACATTTTGACCCGGGATGGTCGTAGCCTGACCCAGGGCGCGTTGGGCTGGCTTTGGGCCCGCAGCGAGAAATGCATTCCCATTCCCGGCTTCCGCACCGAGCAACAGGTGGAAGAGAATGCCGGCGCGATGCAATACGGACCACTGAGCGCGGCGGACATGGCGGCGATTGACGAGGCCCTGGCAAGCTAACCAAGTATCCTGTGTCAACCTATCCCCGGTGTAAGCAGTACGCTCCGGAAAGAAACTGCGGGCGGCGACTGCGGGAGTTTGCTGCGGCGTGCCCAGTCTGGGGCATAAGCTGCTCACAACGCTTGTTTTTGTTTAACCGGTTGACAGCATATACCGGTCTCGGATACGCTTTAGGCGTGTCCGGCGAGACCGCAGGCCCCGCGAAAGCATATGCTGTCCAGTCGAAACACGGTTACTGAATAGTACTTGTGTGGCGCCTGCAAATCACCAAGCTGTGCGGGTAGCGCATTACCTTAGCCATAATGGAGTATGTAAAATGAGATATGTTGCTGCAGGATTGGGTGTATTTTTGGCAGGCCTGCTGGCCGTGGGCTGTCAGACGATCTCCGGACAACCGGATCTGCGGCGCGCCGAGATCAGCCCCGCAACCCTGCGACCGGGAGATAGCGCAATTATCACGGTGGAAGTCGATGATCGCCATGATGTGATTGATCGCATTGAAGGCTTTGTACAGGGGTATCCACAGATTGTCCTGCGCTTGCGGGATGACGGGGTGGAGCCGGACGAGGTGGCCAATGACGGCATCTGGACCATGCGCGTCGATGTACCGTATGAATTTGAAGGACCTCCCGGGTCTTTTGTCCTGGAATTTGCCGCCTATCGGGCCGATGGCCTTCCGGTGGAGCTGCGAGATTCCGATGGCGAGGTAACTCCGCTGACCAAGACGATTCCCCTGGAAATTTCGTACGAATAAGTGCGTGTTCCGATCCTATGTATGCTTCATCGTTCCTGTATGGGATGGGCGCCCTCTATTGTGCTGAAATGATCGGTTGACCTGGAAGGAGCTTTATGCGTTTTATCAATAACGCTGCGAATCTGTTGCTGGTTTCTGTATGGATGTGCTTGATTCTGGTGGGCGGCCCGGGATGGACCGAGGACGGAACGGCGTCAGCGGCAGACCCGGATAGACCGAATATTCTCTTTCTCACGGTGGATACCCTGCGTGCGGATCGCCTTGGGGCCTATGGTTACGAATACGATACTACGCCGAACCTGGATGTGCTGGCGGAGGCGGGCATGATCTTCACGGATGCCGTCTGTGAGGTGCCCTTGACAGGGCCCTCCTTCGCTTCCATGTTCGCTTCACAATACCCGCGGATGACCGGCACGACGCGCAATGGCCTGCGGATGCCGGAGGAGGTGCCGCTGGTGGCGGAACAGTTCCAGCAGGTGGGCTACCAGACCCTGTGCGTGCAGAGCAACTGGACCCTGAAGGCGGATTTGTCCGGACTGGATCGGGGTTTTGATATCTACGACGATGACTTTCACCGCCGGCGTTGGCTCCTCATCAAGTCGGAACGTCGGGCCGATGAGGTAACAGAAAAGGCCATCGAATATTTCGAAGACCTGGATCCGGAAAAACCCTTTTTCGCCTGGGTGCACTATACGGATCCCCATGCGCCGTACCGCTTTCGCCGACAGTTTAATCCGCAGGACCGCCGTCCCTTCTGGTTACGCAACGAGGAAAAGGTGCAGGTGAAGTACGATTCGGAAGTGGCCTATACCGACTATCAGATTGCAAAGTTTCTGGAAGTCGTTCCGGAAGACACCCTGATAGTATTTGTGGGGGATCATGGGGAAAGTCTCTACGAACACGATTACCTCGGGCACGGCAGGCGTGTACACCAGACCGGGATGTGGGTGCCTTTCTTTATTACCGGCCCGGAGATTGGCGCTGGGCAAAGTGACCTACCCGTACGGATGCTGGACATCGGCCCCACGCTCCTGGGGCTTGCCGGCCTTCCCGTCCCGGAAACGATGCAGGGCCATAACCTCATGAGCGAGCCCGTGAGCCCGTCGCGCATTCGCGTCCTGGAAACTTATGGCGGCGCGGTGCCGAATGTGCCGGGCATACGCGAGGTCATGGCCGATGCCGAGCCGCTCTACCAGACGGTGCTGCTGGAGGGCTGGAAGCTAATTATCGAGTATGACGGTAACGGCGTGGAGCTGTATCACCTGGAGGAAGACCCGCAAGAGCTGAATAACCTGGCCGGGGAAGAACCTGAGCGGGTCGAGGCGCTGCGCACCCTCATCACCCAGTGGCACGAGGCCACCGAACACGGCAGCGTCGAAGCCGAAGCCTTGAGCCCGAGTGATATCCGCGCCCTGCGCAGCCTCGGGTATCTCGAATAGGGATTGTTCGCTTCGGCGCGGGTATGGGCGCGCCATTTAGACGGTTAATTTCGGCTGTCAGCCAAGTGTATTGCTGCGGCCTTGGGAGTATACACATGGTCGAACTGGAAGTGCTTGGCGTAAGTCAGTCCGAAGAACAACCCTATCCCCTGGTCTTGTTGCGCCATGAAAATCGGGTGCTGCCGATCCTGGTCGGAGCCCCGGAAGCCACGGCCATCCACATTGGCCTGATGCGTGAAAAGACCGCCCGCCCCATGACCCACGATCTCGTCTGCAATGTCCTGGCCGGGCTGCGCGGCGAACTCTCCTCCATCACCATCTACAGCCTGGAAAACGACACCTTCTTCGCGCACCTCAACGTTGAACAGAAGAACCCCCAGGGCCAGACCGAGCAGGTCCTGCGCATTGACAGCCGCCCCAGCGACGCCATCGCCATCGCCATCCGCATCGGCTGCCCCATCTTCGCCGCCGAAGAAGTCATGGACGCCGCCGGCCAAGACGCCGCTATCCTTGGCGGCAGCAGCGAAGAAGAAAGCGACTCCGAAGACTTCGACAGCGAAGACGACGAGGACGACATCGATTTTTCTTGAGGGGGAAGAAAGTGGAAGACATCGAGATGGTTGAATTCTCATAATTTGAGTGCTACCATGTTCCTATAACTACGTTGTAGATTTACAGAAGCTTAAAGCAGTTGTGTGTTAAGCAGCTTTAATTTATTTGTAATAGGTAATAGTCACATGTTGGCGAGCACATCGATGTCGTCCGGATTCAAAGATTTATAATGGCGCATTCCTCTGGAAAAAAGAGTGGGAGTTCCAGTAACCTTGATAAAGATAGATCACGAACAGGATGGCCTGATGTCGCCATCCGGTTAATCGACGCTTTCTATTCTCTTGCGCAATCCGGGAATTTATTTGGCGTATTATTATTTGCTATCTTTGGTTTCATCATTATCGTAGTAGTTAGACTGCCTGGTGAAGCGCTGGAGAATATACTGGGTGGCTTTGGTGCTTTTCTTGCATCAGAAAAGTTTTATTTGCTCCCATTGCTTGCCCTTTTAGTCACGAGCGTGACGATCAATATATATCAGGAAAAAGTATATAAGGCACATATACAAGACTTGGTTGAGCATCGGAAAATTTTGGTTCATGGACTGGAAAAAGGGGAACTGCGCCCTTTGAAAAAACATGATAGTGCTGGTGTTGATCTCCAAAAGGATGGAAATAATTCAGAACGGAGAGATCTGTAATGTTGTATGTGAACTTCCTTATTACCACCGTATGTCTCTGGGGGATTGTGTGGCTAAATTCATGTTATTTGAGACCGGCGCTTAAAAACAAAGGTCGGTTCAAGTTATACAGGTTGCGCGATGAGTTATCGTTGCTGGCGATGCGTGGAAAAATTGCGGAAGATTCAGAAGCCTATCGTTTGCTATTGGGGTTGATTAACAACGCGATTTATGCCACTGGATCTTTTCGTGTCTCTGAGTTTATGGTCTATGTGGTTGGGTTGCACGAAAACCCGGAACTGAAGCGCCGTGTACAAGGCATTGTTGAAAATCTTGCCGTCGCTGACAATCCAGAATACCGTAGCATTGCTTGTGCCTATTTTGCCACCATGCACAAAATTTTCCGTAAGGATACCAGGCTGTTGATGGGGATTTTGTCAGCCATTGTGTTCTTCTATGGGATTCTGTCCAGATTGAATCTTGTTCAGAAACCAAGCAGATTCAATATCCAGAAGCGCCAAATTCATCAAGTAAAAAAAGACTTTGACTTTTTCTCAAGTCAGTTCGGGGAGAATATGGCTGCGTAATCCCCAAGCTTGTTACCAAAAAATGCTGCCAGGGAACAATAATCCCACGGCGCCGCATGTTTTTTCCCTTCATCGCCCTGCGACATTGAGAATTGTCGTGTGTTTTTTCAGGGTGCGCAGGGTGCACCAAATGACGAAGCTGCCCAGGAGCAGTATGAACCACTCGGTATTGCCTTTGATGCTGTGCAGCAAGATCAGGTCTCCGGTGAGTTCGAGCAGGAAAAACACCAAGATAACCATGAAGAAGCCGTTGTATTCGCGCCGGAGGACATTGCGGGGGGAAAAGGTCAGGTCAGGGGCTTGGTAGTGCCGTAGGTTCGGAATAAATGGCGGTGTGTGTTGTGCCCAGTCCTGGTACGCCTTGCCAAATTGCCGTTGCAAGAAAGCCTCTTCCGCCAGAATGATCCGCTCGTAATAGAGCCAGAAGGCCAGGGTGTAAATGAGGGTCAGCCACCATACATGGACAAAAAGCACCACGCCCAGGCCCATAAAGAAATTGCCCAGATAGAGGGGGTTGCGGGTAATGGAGTACAGGCCGGTGGTGTTCAGCGTTTCGGCGACTTGCTTGCGGGTATTGCGGCCGGAGGTTCTCCGGGGCGTATGCCCGATGGTCAGGATGCGAATGCCAAGTCCGAAATAGCTGATGCTCAGACAGAACAGTTCATATCCGTAATGCCAGTAGCTATTGTTGCCGGGGAAGGTATAGTCGCGCATGGCCAGCAGTGTCACCCCGAGCATTAAAAGCGGTAGATAGCTACGCCATCGAAATAGCCAAACCCCGCTTTGTTCCATTTCTTCTTGTAGCGCCATGGTGCCGTGTCCTTGATATACCTATTTCTGTGGTTTTTGCGAACCGTGGAAGCGTTGAGCCCGCACCTGCATAAATAACGCATTCGGGTTGACATACTGTCCGGCCCAAGAACCCATGAAAAAACCCTCCGCATTGCGGAGGGTAGAGAGTAAAGTCGCCGGGTTAGATGTGCGTGTGCAGCAGCGGAGTCCGGCTTAGCCCAAGGCTTCGTCCAGGGCCTTGCCGAGGTTGTCCTTGGAGGTAACGCCTACAAAGCGGTTTACCTCTTTACCGTCTTTCATGACCAACAGCGTCGGGATGCTGGAAACGCCGAACTGCTGGGCGAGTTCCGAGGCTTCGTCCACGTTCACCTTGGCGATGGTCGCCTTGCCTTCGTATTCTCCGATCAATTCATCAATGATGGGGGTCAGCATCCGACAGGGGCCGCACCATTCCGCCCAGAAATCGACCAGCGTCACGCCACTTGCAACAGTGTCGTTGAAATTTTGTTCGGTTAATTCGGTCGCTTTGCTCATGTATTTGCTCCTTATACGTAATGAGAGATACCCGATCTACCTACCGGGGATAAACTCCGTTTTTCCGGTGAACCACAACGGGTCCCCCATAGATGGTTTGATTATACGCTTCCGACGGTGACTGCTCAACCCTTCGTCGGACACATTCGGGCAGTCTGGCCGTCCAAGCGCCTCAGCTTTGCATTTAGACGCTACCGGCTCCGCAGTTGCATGACCGACGGACTACCCTATTTATATCTAAACATTACGACTACCCGTTCCATTCCAGCGCCTGGCGCCGGGGCGAAATGCATTTAAAATTAGAC
>SKJD01000289.1 GCA_007116095.1 Candidatus Hydrogenedentota bacterium | reverse complement strand
TCCAGCCAGTGCGCTCCCCAGTTGCCCATCTCGCCGGTGCCCCAGTCCTTGACCCAGTGCCAGTCATAGTGGCAGCGGTGCTGGTTGTAGGGATGGTAGGGGGCCGGGCCGACCCACATATCGTAATCCATGCTTTCCGGTGGATCGGAGTTCGGTACATCGGGCAAGGCGCCGCGGGTGTGTGTGATCCAGTTGCGCGCAAAGCCAATTTTGCCCAGGCCGCCTTCCTGGATGAATTCCCGGGCTTCCTTGAAGTGGCCGCCACTACGCTGCTGCGTGCCGACCGTCACCACCAGATCGTCGTGCTGACGGGCCGCTTCCACCATCGCCTTGCCGTCGTCAATGTTGTAGGATGCAGGCTTTTCCACATAGACATGCTTGCCCGCTTCCAGCGCCAGGATGGTGATGGCCGCGTGCCAGAAGTCCGGCGTGGCATTGACAACGGCGTCCACCTCGTCGTCGGCCAGCAGGTCACGAAAGTCCTGGTAAATTTTCGGGGCGCCGTGCGGTTGTTCACCCAG
The DNA here is from genome assembly GCA_007116095.1 of Candidatus Hydrogenedentota bacterium. GTDB lineage: Bacteria > Hydrogenedentota > Hydrogenedentia > Hydrogenedentales > SCBR16-9 > SCBR16-9. Next base: position 5,479 of record SKJD01000289.1, on the reverse strand, counting down.
ATGCGGTACGGCCTGCTCCGCCATCGCCAAGTCGCAGTCGGCCAGCGCGACAATCTCGAATTCCCCGGAATTGGTCATCACACGCCCGACCTGGTGCCCCCGGCTTCGGCACCCGATGATCCCAACACGCACTTTGTCGCTGGACTGGGCGCTGGCGCTGCTCGCCATGCTCATCGCAGCCACAGCAGCCGTGCTCTTCAAAAATGTTCTACGATTGGTATTCCACATACCGCTGTCTCCTTGTAAGGTGGACTGCCGTCCATCAAATTAAAATCCCCCGCATGGTAGATGACGCATCCTGTTGTCAGGTTGTTGCGCAGTCATGCGCGCAGGGCACATAGTATGAATACGCTCTGAAGTCTTTGTATAGGGTGTAGTTCTGATATTACCGCCAGGTCAATACATTATCAGGCATTTTCGAATCGTTTTTCCCATTTAGTGGAGCGAGAAAGACTTTTGGTGTAAAAAAATCTGTGATTTTTCAATAAAACACCAGAAAATCCCCGCATCGTCATTCCTGCGCAGGCAGAAATACAGTACTGCGTGAAAACATAACAATACAGCAATTAAGCAGCATGTTGTGGCGCCTGGTCGCAAGGCTTAATAACGCTATCCATGTTAAATCAACGAACTGGTTCCCTGCCTTCACAGGGATGACGTGGGTGGGAAACCCCGCCCACGCGGGCGAACACGAGGTTCGCCCCTACGCTTCATTATAAATTGACAAGATCGGTAATATAAGAACTACACCCTTTGTATACCACTTCTATACTTCCCAAGGCAAACCAGCGCTTCAACAAAGGGCGTAATTGCGTCGCTCCCATGCTGCTTTCAGGAAGTCGGCCGCGTCCGTGTGGCGATCCTTGGGGGTGACTTCCAGGAGGCGGGTGCCGGAAAATTGGGTCAGGGGGGTGTCCTGGACTTTTTCGAAGGGAATGTTGCCCAGCCCGGGAAGCCAATGCCGGTCCCGCCTGCCGTCGGTGTCGTTCATGTGGGTGGTTAACAGGCGGTGGCCCCAGCGTTGTAGCAGCGTGAAGGGCTCCGGGCTGTGCAGCCAGTCATGCGAGACGTCATAGCAGAAGCCGAGCGACGGGCTGGCGATGGCTTCAAAAAGGGTGTCCAGGTAGGCCGGATGGCGTATGTTTTCCACCGCGATGCGGACCCCGAGCCGCTCGGCATGCATGACCAGATTCCCGAAGCTTTCCAGTCCGATTTCGCGACACACAGGAGTGGGTAATTCAGGGAGTCGCTTGGTGTTTCGCGCATCCGGACCATTCCCCTGGATGGCGTGCATGACCATCACCGGGATTTCATGGCGGGCGCAGTCTTCCAGCCAGTCGGTATGTTGTTTCAGTGCGGCGTCGCGTAAGGCTTGGTCGGCTTGCCACAGGGCGTTTACACCGCGGTAGGGCACATGGATGTTGTCGAGATAAAGCCTGGCTTCGCGGACAATTTCCGGGGCGTAGTGTTTCAGGCGGTTGCGGACCGGGTCGCGGCTTTCCCACCAAATTGACGTGGCCTGGAATCCGGCTTCCCGGATCAGCCGAAGGCGCTCCTGGAGGGGCAGGGGAATACCGAACCAGGCAAAGACGCCATGGCAGGGGGGAATCTCCCGGCGCATGGGGATCAATGCCGGCTCAGTCATGATCGTGGCATCGGGGCTGCGTTTGTGGAGTCTGCATGGCGTTGCGCCGCCTTAGAGGTTGCAACGCAGCACAGGCGCCGGCAGGCTGCGTTCAATACGGTCAAGCGCGTATCCGAAGCCGGGCCCTTGTAATGTGTCCAGTTGCAGGACACCCTCGCGCCGGGTATAGAGACCGGGGTGCGCCCGGGCCTCGGGGCGACTTGCCTCCGGATAGAACTGCATGCCGTTGCTTTCCACCCCCATAATCGTCCCGGCATGCGCCCCTAGCAGCACATGCGGTATCTGGGCGAGCATCGGATTCGTCAGGTCCTGCACCATCAGGGTCATGCCATGCTCCCGGGCCCAGGCCTGGCTGAGGAGGGCCCCGGTCTGCGTCTTGCAGGTTTTCAGGGCGACGCCGGTCCAGCCCAGTTTTCTGCCCTGACGCACCACCTTCCAGTCATGCGCGCTTTCATCCATAAACAACGGCTTACGCGCCGAGACGCTGTGGACGTCGATGGGATGCGCCTCAATGTCGTAGGGGAACGGTTGTTCCACATAGAGGATACGACCGTAGATGCCGGGCTCCTCCCAGCAGAGCCGATCGAGGATATTGTTTACGTAAGTCGGGTCGGTGACCGTGCAGTTGAAGTCGGTGCTCAACCAGTCCACACCTTCTTCTGCGGCAATATGGCCAATACGCCGCAGCCGTTCGTAGTCCCAGGCGGCGTCGTTGCCGCGTAGTTTCACTTTCAGGCATTTAAGACCGTCCCGGCGTATCCAGTCCCGTAGAAGCACCGGGTAGCCATCCTCCGGTGCGGGGCCGTCCTGATCCGATGCGTCCAGCCAGTCCATGCCGCCCACCAGGTGCCACACCGGCAGGCGCTTGGGGCGGGGGAATTGCAGGTAGTCCTCGGGGTGGTAGCCGCGAAACCGTCGGGAATTGCCCTGTTCGTCTTCCAGGTAGGTGGAGAGGTCATAGTTCATGAACGAGGCGTTGTAGGTGGCGTAGGTCGGTAGTTGGTGTATCTGGCCGAAGGCGTCATGCAGGGCCAAATCAAAGGGCGCGCAACAGACCAACGCCGCCAGCCAGGGCATCGGGAGTTGGGGATGCGCTTTCTCGTTAAATGTATTCAACAGTTCCTGGAGGCGCCCTTCAATAAAGGCGTGTCCAACTTCGAACGCGTGTCCCTGGACACCGAATTCCGCCCAGGCCTGCGCCAGGGTAGTGCAGAAGGATTTCATCGCATCGTGGCGTGCCTCGTACGGCATGTTTTCGGGCCAGACCCACTGTACGCTGAGCGGGGTTTCTCCCCAGCCGATGGCGGAGCGACCATCTGCGGTTTCTACCCGAATGGCCGCCCGCGCACAGGTAACCGACGTGAGGGTTTCGGCGCCAAACTTCAGCGGGACCCGCGTTTCTACGGGGAGTAAATACAGGGCAACTCCCTTCACGCGTATGTCGGTGGTTAGCGGCATGGTTTTCTCCCGGCGTATCGTTTTTCAAGCGCCACCTGTAACGATGGCGTGTGTGTATGTCATTGATTTTCAGCACCCTAATGCTACCAAGGGAATTGGTAGTATGCAAGCCAACCGGCGAAATCGGTATATAGGGGGCATGTTGTATTTGGCGCTGCTTGCCGGAAGTACAGGATGAAAACTTTCCGTACTGGCTTGCCAGGCCCCATTATCGGGCACTTTATTCCTGAACATTTTGTGGATTCGGCGAATTTGCAACTGGTTGCTGATCGGACTACAATGGGATAGGACAGTGCGACATGCAATTAGGAACTAATCGTAATGCAACAGCCTGAACGGGAGGAAATGAGTATGAATTTTCCTGTGGCGAATGCGGTTACGCGATTTCGACGGACGCATGCACCGCGTGAAGTTTTGGCCGAGCTGCTTCACGATGCCGAAATAGCGATCAACGGGAATCACCCCTGGGATATTCAGGTGCACGATGAAAGGGCCTTCTCCCGCTTCCTCGCTGAGGGTACCCTCGGGCTGGGGGAGGCCTATATGGGCGGCTTGTGGGATTGTGAAGCCCTGGATACGTTTATCTGCAAGACGTTGCATGCCCGTATGGAGTCGAAAATATCCTGGCGACGATTGGCCTGGCCCTATCTCATGGCGCGTCTGGTCAATCTGCAATCGCCGTCGCGTGCGTTTGAAGTGGGAGAAAAGCACTACGATCTCGGCAATGATCTTTTCGAAGCGATGCTGGACAAGCGCATGGTCTATTCCTGCGCTTACTGGCGAGACACCAATGACCTTGACCAGGCCCAGGAAAAGAAGCTCGACCTGATCTGCCGGAAGCTGCACCTGGAATCTGGTATGCGGCTTTTGGACATCGGCTGTGGCTGGGGCTCACTCGCACAATACGCCGCCGAAAACTATGGGGTCTCTGTTGTAGGGGTGACCATCTCCAAAGAACAGGTGGTGCTGGCCCGGGAACGCTGTGCCGGATTGCCCGTTGAAATCCGATTGCAGGACTACCGGGATCTGAATGAGCCGTTCGACCGGATTGTGTCGGTGGGCATGTTTGAGCATGTGGGCTACAAAAACTACCGCCGATTCCTTCAGGTGGTCCAACGTTGCCTGCGTCGCCCGGAAGACCTGTTTCTCCTGCATACCATCGGGCGCCGAAAGACGGCCTACCACTTTGACCCCTGGATGGCCAAATATGTATTTCCCAACGGACAACTTCCCTCCGCGGCGCAGATAGCCCAGGCGGCGGACGGCATGATGGTCATAGAGGACTGGCATAACTTCGGAGCCGATTACGACCGCACGCTTCTCGCCTGGTATCGTAATTTCGAAACGGCCTGGCCACAGCTCGAAGAAAAGTACGGCGAGCGCTTCTGGCGCATGTGGCGATATTATCTGCTGACTTGCGCCGGCACCTTCCGGGCAAGGTACAATCACCTCTGGCAGGTGGTCCTGTCGGGAGCCGGGACGCCCGGGGGGTATGTACCGGTGCGTTGAGGAAGCAAACACACGCTGAGCAATCCTGCATTGCGCCATGGCGTGGATATCTGTGTTTAGACAGGCAGAGGGGTTGCTGTCTTGCCGACTGTGATGGAGTGTATGGGTGCGTATTGGAATCGATTTAAGTGCGCTCTCCACCCGGCGAACCGGCGTGGGGAGCTTTACTTATTACATGACCAAACATTTGCTGAACCTGGGCTTCGAGGGAAGCCTGCTGGGGCTCTCTTCCGGCTGGCAACCTATTGAGCCGGGCGCCCTGAAAGACCGCTTTCCACAACGGCATATACGCATCCCCACCCGTGCTCTGTATAAATTGTGGGAATGGAGTGGACGTCCGAAAGTAGATAGTCTGCTGGGCGGTGTGGATATCTACCACGCCACCAACTACTACCTGCCCCCGGTGGAACAGGCGCGGCGGGTCCTGAGTATCTATGACCTTGGCTTTCTGAAGGAGCCGTCCTGGGGCAGCCCGAAGATCGTCGGGCCTTATTCCCGCAACATGCGTCGTTTTGCGCGGCAGGCCGACGCCATCATCACCTGTTCACAGGCCAGTAAGCAGGATATCGTCGATTTGCTGTATGCCGAGCCCGAGAAAGTGACGGTTACCTATGGAGCGGTGGACGACACGTTCAAACCGGTGTCCCGCCCCATGGCCGTGGATTACCTGGCCCGGGAGCATGGTATACAACTGCCTTTCCTGTTGTATGTCGGGACCCTGGAGCCGCGTAAGAATATTGACGGCTTGCTGGACAGTTTTGCGCCGATAGCCCGGGACTTCCCCCACAGCCTGGTGCTGGTGGGGCAGCAGGGCTGGAACATGGCGCATCTGGACGACAAAATCCAGGCCTTGGGCTTGCAGGACCG
>SKJD01000201.1 GCA_007116095.1 Candidatus Hydrogenedentota bacterium | reverse complement strand
GTGGCGATTGAGACACCGACCTACTTTCACACCGAGCAGGCCGTGGCGGCCCTGGAGGCTGGGGTGCATGTCTTCCTGGCGAAACCGGTCGCGGGCGATGTCTGGGGCTGCCACGCGATCCTGGAGGCCGCCGAGAAAAGACGCGGGCAGTGCAGTTGCCTCGTGGACTTCCAGACCCGCAACGACCCCGCCTTCCGCGAGGCCGTGCAGCGGGTGCACGACGGCCAGATCGGCGATCCTCTCCTGGCCCAGGCCTATTACCACACCGATCGGCTGGGCTTGAAGGGGCACACCGAGGGCGAGACCGGACGGCTCATCAACTGGTACTTCGACAAGGCGCTGTCCGGCGACATCATCGTCGAGCAGAATGTCCACGTGATTGACGTGGCGAACTGGTTCATGAACGCGCATCCCGTCAGGGCGACGGGCCGGGGCGGGCGTGTGGGACGCACGGACATCGGCGACTGCTGGGACCATTTCGTCGTGACCTATGAATACCCCGACGGCCAGTTGCTGGACTTCGGCTCGAACCAGTTTGCGCCCGGCTTTGGCGCTCTCACCACCCGCGTCTTCGGCCAGAAGGGCAGCGCCGACACGCACTACGGCGGCCAGGTCAAGGTGGTGTCGCGGGACGAATACTGGGACGGCGGCCTGACCAACCAAATCTACCAGCAGGGGGTGGTCAACAACATGATCGACTTCCACGCCGGGATCATGAGCGGCGACTATGTCGACACGATCGAGGACGGCGTCAACAGCACCCTCACGGCGATCCTCGGGCGCATGGCGGCCTATGAAGAACGCACGGTGACTTGGGACGAGATGCTGGCGAGCAGCGAACGCCTGGACCCGGCGCTCGACCTGCCGGAGGACGGTCCCCTGGAGAATCCCCGCCCCGTGACCTGAGTCGGGGATGATGACATCATTATGTGGAGTAGACATTGTGGACAGTGTGGACCAAGTGGACTGGAAGAAGACGCCCCGATGGCGCCTGTGTTGCTACCGAAGCCGCTTTTTTGTCGCTGTGTTGATCGGTGCGATGGCGTCGGTGGGGTGGCCCGCAGCGGAAAGCGTGTCGCTGATTGCGGACCCAACCTTTCAGAATGGCGCGGAAATTCTGGCTCCCGAGCAGGGCGCGGCCATTGTGCTGGGGGTGACGCAGCCGCCGTGGCATAGCTCGGATACACCGGAATGGACCCTGCGCCAATGGGACAGCCGCTTCAACCTCGCCGAGGCCGAAGAGACGCTGCTGGCGGAGGACGCTTACCGCGTTTCAGACGCCGCCAAGTGGGTGGTCTTCGCGCAGCCGGACTCACAGCACGCCGATTTGGTGATGGGGATGGATTCACGGGTCGAGTGGAGCGAAGGCCCCCGGGAGCGGGGTGAATCTGGTGGAGATGCAGGTGCGGGACCTGCGCTGTGAGATACAACGGAAGACGCCCGAAGCGGCGGCGTCGCATTAATATGACCGGGATGAGACGAGGAGGGAAATCGCGTATGTTTGGGAGCAGGATGATGAAGATGGCATTGCTGGTCTTGGCGGTGCTCAGCCTGGGGTTGACTGCGCAGGCGCAGCAACATACCGAAGACATCTTTATTGAGGATGTCTGGGCGGGGCATCCGGTGGGCTTTGCGTTGTTGACGCACGCGCCGATGCAGTTCGCCGCCTACTACAATGCCGACCGCGACATGGTGGTGGTCTCGCGCTACCTGCATGAGCGGGAATGGACGCGGGTGGTGCTGCCGGAGGCCGTGGTGTGGGACAGCCACAACTACATCACCATGACCGTGGACGACGACGGCTATGTCCACCTCAGCGGCAACATGCACGTGGACCCGCTGGTCTACTTCCGCACCCAGGAGCCGATGGACATCACCACCTTCGAGCGCATTCCGTCGATGGTCGGTACGCTGGAGAACCGGGTGACCTATCCGCGCTTCCTGCGCGGTCCGGACAATATCCTGCTCTACAATTACCGGGATGGCAGCAGCGGCTCCGGGAATGAGGTCTACAACCGCTATGACCACGCCACCCAGACGTGGCATCGCCTGCTGGACGAACCGCTAGTGGACGGCGAAGGCCAGCGCAACGCCTATTTCGACGGGCCGCACCTCGGGCCGGACGGCTATTTCCACATGAGCTGGGTCTGGCGGGACAGCTACCTCGCCGAGACGAACAGCCACCCCAGCTATGCGCGCAGTAAGGACCTGGTCCATTGGGAGAACAGCCGGGGCGAGGCGCTGGAATTGCCCATCACCTACGCCACGAGCGATGTGGTGGACCCCGTGCCGCCGCTGGGCGGGATTATCAACGGCAACGTGAAGGTGGGCTTCGATCTCGATGATCGCGTGATTGTGAGCTACCACAAATACGACGAGGACGGCCTGACCCAGCTCTACAACGCCCGCTCGGAAAATGGGGAATGGGTGATCTATCAGAGCAGCGACTGGGATTACCGCTGGGAGTTTGGCGGCGGCGGGAGCATTCCCTTTGAAGTACGCGTCCAACCCGTGCAGGTGGAGGAAGACGGTACGCTCGCCCAGACCTGGGGTCACTCGCAGTATGGCACGCAGCGCTGGCGGCTGGACCCGGACACCTTGCAGCCCGTCGAGCGCCTGGAGCTGCCCCCGAACCCCGTGCCGGCGGCCCTGCGGGGCGTGCGCTCGGACTTCCCCGGGATGCAGGTGCGCATCCGCCACGACAGCGGGGAGCCGGAGGCCGACGGGGTCTACTATTTCCTGCGCTGGGAGACGCTCGGCCAGAACCGCGACCTCCCCCGGGAAGAACCCTGGCCGGAGCCGTCGCAACTGGAGTTGTACCGGATCGTCGAGAGCGAAGTCGAGCTGATCACCGACGCTGCCTTCCAGCGGGGCTTCACGGTACTGGATTCGCCCGAGGGCGCCATCGTGGAACTGGGCGAAATCCAATATGACCCGGCGCAGGGATCGCCGATCTGGACCCTGGCCCAGTGGAACAGCCGCTTCAACATCCTCGACGGCGAGGTCGAGATTTTGCCCTCGGGGTCGCACCGATTTTATGACGACGCCAAGAGTGTGATCTTCGGTCCGGAAGACTCCGAAGACGGTCACCTGGTCTTTCAGTTGGACTCCAACGTCGAGTACGAGGGCCGACACCGGGACCAGGGCGAGCCTTGGCCGCACCTACTGACCCAGCAGCGGATCAGTCCCCCGGACACGCATGGCTACGGCGGACAGTGGCTGCATGAGCTGACGGAAATCCGCCTGCACTTCGAGGCGATCTTGCGGCATGCCGAGCGCTTAGACGGGCCGGATTACACCCCGACGCGGCACACGGCGCATTTCCTGATGTTCTTTCTGATCCAGAACTTGAATCCGGCCTCGGACGGCTACGGCGATTTCTACTGGCTCGGCGTGCCGATCTGGGATGAGCGCTATGAGGTGACGCACTCGATCATCATTCCTGGCGATCAGGGCCTGGGCAAGCTGATCTATACCCCGAGCCAGGACACCTACACCAACGGCTCGCTGCACAGCGGTAACTGGGAAACCTTCAATGCCGATCTGTTGCCGCTGATTTATCAGGGCCTGGAAGAGGCCTGGGACCGTGACTTCCTGCAAGGATCGCAGGACCCGGGCGACTACAAGATCGGCGGGATGAATCTGGGCTGGGAGATTCCCGGCCTGAGCAATGCCGAAGTGCAGGTGCGGGACCTTAGCCTGATCATGAAAGGCCCTTGGGCCGGCGTGGCGCGGGACTGGAGCGAGGCCGACGCCTGGCCCTGGCGTATGGTGCCGACGTCGGGAGCGAATGTTGAACTGCGCGACGCGCTGTTCGTCACGGACGCCCGCACGGTCAACAACATCACCGGGCCGGGCTGGGACTTTAAGTCCGCCACCCTGACGATTGCCCACGGTGGTGAGATACAGAACAACGGCCGCATCTACTTCGGCATCGGGGCGGGCGTCACCGGGACGCTGCTGCTTGACCGCGGCAGTTATGTCGGCAACGGAGAAATCCACGCGGGACGGCCCCTGGGCCAGCACGATGCGGGGCATGGCGTCATCCATGTGAAGCGCAACAGCACCCTGGACCTCGGCGGCAACCGCATCTGGCTCGGGAGCACCGGCGGCATCGGTACTTTCATCGTAGAAAGCGGCGGCTCCTACATCCGCTGCGGCACCTTCCGCTTTGACGAAGAACGGGGCGTCGGCGCGCAACAACTCGACCTGCGGCCCACGGGGCCCGGAAGCGCCGGGCTGAGCGCCATCGAGACGACCACGATCTTGTCGCCCGAGTTCGCCACGCTGCATTTCAACCCGCAGTACCGGGTGGCCGTCGGCGATTCCTGGGAGATCATGCGCTGGACGAATACCTTGTCCGCAGGCGGCGGTTCCCAGGCGGCTTTCAATGACGTGGTGACGCCCGACGGCATCGAGGTGGAAGTGGACTACGGCAATACCGTGGAAAAGACCATTACCCTGACGGTTACCCGGGCCCCCGCCGACCTGGAGTCCTACCACGCGGCGGATATGGACCGCGACGGCTATATCGACACCTACGAACTGCTGCGGGTGATTCAACTCTACAACGCGGGCGAATATCATTGTCAGGCTGGCACGGAAGACGGCTATGCCCCACGCAGCGGACCACGGGACGCTTGCGCGCCTCACAACAGCGACTACAACCCGCAGAACTGGCAAATTGCCCTCGGGGAACTGCTGCGCCTCGTGCAAATTCACAACGCCAACGGCTACGACCGCTGCCCCGACGCTGGCACGGAAGACGGCTTCTGCCTCTTCCTGTGAGCAGCGGAAGTGTCGTGCTGTAGGGGCGCCCGCAGTAATATGGCTTAGCAAAGTTCACTTTGCGTCCTTCGTGCAACGCACGAAGGGGAGGAACGTGACATCCTGTACGCTAATATACTTGCCATTGTGAAAGTCCCATATCGTCATCCCTGCCTGCGCAGGCATGACGGGGGTGGGGTGAACCCACCCCTGTGAGCGGGCACAGTGGCCCGCCCCTACACGTGTTTCGTGCTTCCATACGAACATTAAATCAACAATTTCTTATTCGGAAAATGTTGGCTACACAGAAAAGGACATTATGACCGAAGATACCAAAGAGCCCTATGTGCGCGCCCAGAGCGGCGTACATGAGCGGGTGCTGGAGCAGTTTGCAAAGTTGCCCAAGGGCAGGGTGCTGGACGTACCGACGGGGGAAGGGGCGCTGTCTAAAAAGTTGCTGGCCATGGGACACGAGGTGGTGGCCGGGGACATTGCCCAGGACTACCTGTTGGACCAGGGCGCCTTCTTGCAGATGAACATGGACGACGACCTGCCCTTCAAGGAGGGCGCGTTCGATTATGTCGCCTGTGTCGAGGGTATCGAGCACATCGAAAATCCCTACCATCTGCTTCGGGAATTTGCGCGGGTCCTGCGACCAGAGGGGCTGCTGATCCTCTCCACGCCAAATATTCTGAACATTCGCTCGCGGATACGCTTCCTGCTCAGCTCGCACCACAAGCTGTTCAAGGACATTTACCCCGGATGGCACCTGACCCCGCCGAGTTACCGGGAGCTGAAGTATGGCTTCGAGAAAGCCGGCTTCGCCTTGGAGTCCATCACCGCCAACCGCTATCGTAAGAAATGGCGCCTGATCTATCCCCTGCTGCGGGCGATCATCGTGTACAACACCCGGCGCAAACACCCCCTGGCCGATGAAATCCTGACGCCGGAGTTTCTCGAAGGCCCGGTGTTGATCTATCGCCTGCGGATTAAGAAGTAAGGGGCTGGCCCCGGCGCCCGTGGACGCTGTGGACGCTGTGGACGGTGAATATCTGACTTTGGTTGTCCATGTCCACCATGTCCACCATGTCCATTCCCTCCGCACCCGCTCTGCCATCACGCCCGATGGCCCGGTGGAGCGTGCAGGCCCGCCGAAAATAGCGGACTATGCGGATTGACTTGCGTTTTGGGCTTTAATGGTGAAAGAATGGAAGCCCCTTATTTTCACTTCCCGTGTTGCACGGGAATATTTTGGGAACTTT
>SKJD01000400.1 GCA_007116095.1 Candidatus Hydrogenedentota bacterium | reverse complement strand
ACGGAAGGGGGACGAACCACCCCTTCCATTGTGGCGTTTTCCAAAGATGGTGAACGTCTGGTGGGCACGGTGGCCAAGCGCCAGGCCGTGACCAACTCCAACAACACCATCTTTTCCATCAAGCGCTTTATGGGGCGTCAGTATTCGGAAGTGAAATCCGAAGAAAGACTCGTGCCGTATAAGGTGACGCAGAGCAGCTCCGGTGACTGCCAGGTGGAAATTCAAGGCAAGTCCTATCGTCCGCCGGAAATCTCGGCGATGATCCTGCAGAAGATGAAGGAGACCGCCGAGACCTATCTGGGCGAAGAAGTGACCCAGGCGGTAGTTACCGTACCGGCCTACTTCAACGACTCCCAGCGGCAGGCGACCAAGGATGCCGGGCGGATCGCCGGTCTGGAAGTGCTGCGAATTATCAACGAGCCGACGGCGGCCGCGCTGGCCTACGGTCTGGACAGGAAAAAAGACGAGAAGATCGCGGTCTATGACTTGGGCGGCGGTACCTTCGACGTCTCCATTTTGGCCATTGGCGACGACAGCTTTGAAGTGCTGAGCACCAACGGCGACACGCACCTGGGCGGCGACGACTTCGACCAGGTGATCATCGACTGGCTGGCGGAGGAGTTCCAGCGGGACCAGGGCATTGACCTGCGCAAGGACCCGATGGCCCTGCAGCGCCTGAAGGAAGCCGCGGAAAAAGCGAAGTGCGAGCTGTCCAGCTCCATGAGCACGGATATCAACCTGCCCTTCGTGACTGCGGACGCCTCCGGGCCGAAGCACCTGAACTACACCGTCACCCGGGCGAAGCTGGAGCAGTTGTGTGACAGCCTACTGCAGCGGACCAAGCAGCCCTGCCTGCGCGCCCTGGAAGACGCGAACCTGTCGGCTTCGGACATCGACGAAGTGATCCTGGTCGGCGGCATGACCCGCATGCCGGCGGTCGGCAAGATCGTGAAGGATATTTTCGGCAAGGAGCCGCACCGGGGCGTGAATCCGGACGAAGTGGTGGCGATTGGCGCCGCCATTCAAGCCGGTGTGTTGGCCGGTGACGTCAAAGACGTGCTGTTGCTGGATGTGACCCCGCTCTCCCTGGGCATCGAGACCCTGGGCGGCGTCTGCACCAAGCTCATTGAGCGCAACACCACCATCCCGGTGACGAAGCGCCAGATTTTCTCGACAGCGGCAGACAGCCAGACGGCGGTGACGATCCATGTCTTGCAGGGCGAACGCGAAATGGCGTCGGACAATCGGACCCTGGGTCGCTTCGACCTGACGGATATTCCGCCTGCGCCGCGTGGCGTCCCGCAGATTGAGGTTTCCTTTGACATTGACGCCAACGGTATTGTCCACGTGAACGCGAAGGACCTCGCCACGGGCAAGGAGCAGAAGATTCGCATCGAGTCCTCCAGCGGCCTGTCCGAAGAAGAGATCAACAAGATGGTCCGGGAAGCGGAAGACCATGCTTCCGAAGACAAGGACCGCCGCAAGGAAGTCGAGGTGCGCAACAATGCCGATGCACTGGTATACTCGACCGAGAAGGCGCTTAAGGAACACGGCGACAAGGTCGGCGACGACGTGAAGTCGAAGGTGGAGAGCGCCCTGAGCGAACTGCAAGAAGCCCTGAAGGGCAGTGATGTCGCCGCGATTGAGTCGGCGATGGAGCGCCTCAGTCAGGAATCCCAGGAATTGGGCAAGGTGATGTACGAGTCAGCGGCCGGAGATGCGGCCCAGCAGGCCGGAGCAGCCCCGGGTGACGGCGCTGGCGCCGGCGGCGCGGAGTATGTCAACCCGGAGGGCGCCGCTGATGGCGGTTCCGGAGATGACACCGTCGATGCCGACTTTACCGTGGTCGATGACGACGATGACAAGAAGAAAGACTGACGTGTTGTTTGAATGTATAGACCAAGCCGCGCCGATAAACCGTGGCGTGGCATAATATACCCTTCGTTTTTTTCGGCGGTCCGTGCCTGTAATGGGTGCGGGCCGCCGGGAAGATCATGCGACACGATAACCGCAGCCTGCATATACCAAGCATTGTATTTGGAAAATGGATACCATGGCGAAAGATCTGTATGACGTATTGGGGGTCTCTCGCGACGCCTCCCAGGATGAAATCCGGAAAGCCTACCTGAAGCTGGCGCATAAATATCATCCGGACAAAACCGGTGGGGACAAGGCGTCCGAAGATCAGCTTAAAGAGATAAATGCGGCATACGATGTGCTGAAAAATCCGGAGAAACGGGCCCAATACGACCGCTTCGGTACGACCGATCCCCAAGGTTTTGGTGGTGGGGCCGGCGGCTTTGGCGGCGGCGGTGGTGGTTTTGATGCGCCGTTCGAGGATTTGTTTGATATGTTGTTCGGCGGCGCAGGTGGCGGTCGGGGGGGGCGGCAATCCGTACGCCAGGGCAATGACCTGGAAATGCGGATGACGATTACCCTCAAAGAGGCTTTCACCGGCGCGAAAAAGAAAATTCGCTACAGCCGCAACGATACCTGTGGTGATTGTAACGGCAGTGGCGCGGCCAAAGGCAGCAGCCCGCAGACCTGTGAAGAATGTGGTGGTAGCGGCCAGGTCCGTATGGCGCAGGGTTTCTTCAGTGTTGCCCGCACCTGTCCGCGTTGTCGCGGCGTGGGGAAACGGATACTCGATCCCTGCAACCGTTGCTCGGGCAAGGGCACGGTGCGCGCCCAACGGGAGCTGTCGGTGGATGTGCCCGCCGGGGTGGATAGCGGCGCCCGTTTGCGGGTGGCGCATGAAGGCGAACCGGGCATACACAACGGGCCTCGCGGTGACCTCTATATCTATATTGAAGTCGAGGAGCATCCCTTCTTCGAGCGGGAAGGGGTCACTATCGTTTGCGAGTTGCCCATTACCTTTACCCAGGCGGCATTGGGTGCGACAATTCGCGTGCCGACGCTGAGTGGCGAGGCGGATTTGAAGGTGCCCGCGGGTACGCAGTCCGGAGCCCATCTACGCTTGCGGGGGCTGGGCATGCCCGATCTGCGCGGTTTCCGACAAGGCGATCAAATTGTGGAAGTGGTGGTGGAGACGCCAGTCAAGCTCTCCCGACAGCAGCAGGACTTGTTGCGGCAACTGGATGACGCTGGTCCGAAAAACTACCCCAAGCACACCCAGTTCATGGAAAAGCGCCTCAAGAAATAGGTGTTTTGTGGGCGAAAGGGCGCTGGTAAGCGGGACGAAGGAGGCGTAGTGATGCGTGTACTGATCACCGGTGGCAACGGCTATGTGGCGGGCAGTCTGCTGACGCAGGCCCCGACGGACTGGGATGTCCATGCGCTCAGCACGAGGACTGCTCCAAACGCTTTGCCCGCATCGGTGCAATGGCATCGTATGAATCCCCTGGAACCGGAAGCCCTGCAGCGAACTTTGCAGCAGATCACTCCCCAGTCGATCATACACACCGCCGCCATGGCGGGTATCGACGCCTGTGAACAGGAACGAGAGCAAGCCTGCCAGGTCAATGTGGAATATACGCGCTACCTGGCCAGTTATGCGGCGTCGGCGCGGGCCCGCCTGGTTTACCTCTCCACGGACAATGTCTTTAACGGGACACTGCGTCCGGAGGACCCGCCCTACAGCGAAAACGCCTTGCCCCGGCCTGTGAATTACTACGGCGAAACCAAGCGCGCCGCCGAGGAAATCGTTGCCGCGCTGGATACGTCCTGGGTCGTGGCGCGTGTGGCGCTGGTTATGGGCCTGCCGCGCCTGGGGTCGGGGAATGCCTTCCTGAGCTGGATGTTGCCCAAGTGGGAACAGGGCAAAGCGGTGGGGGCGCCTTCCAATGAGATACGCACGCCGATCGATGTCGTCACCCTGGGGCGGGCCTTGTTGGAGCTGGCAACGCATGACTACGTCGGTTACTTGCACCTGGCCGGAAACGATCGACTTAACCGCTTCGAATTGATCCGACGCATGGCCGCTGTATTGGGCTACCCCGAGTCTTTGGTCTACGAGAACGACCCCACCCAACTACCTAACCGCGCCGAACGCCCTCGAGACGTTTCTCTCGACAATACCCTTTCCCGCAGTCTGCTCCACACCCACTTCCCCGACCTGAACGATGCAATCCATCTCGCCGCTGGCCGGTAATGCTGACAACGGGTGTAGTTCTGATATTATCGCTCATATCGATTCATGATGGGTAGGGGCGAACCATGTGTTCGCCCGCATGGGTGGGGCTTTCCCCCCCAGGGCCGACCCTGAATGGGTTGCGGAAGAGAACATTGGGCACATTTTTTACCACAGAGACGCAAAGAGCGGATATGAGGCGTCGTAAAGTCCATATCAACAAAAAATTGCTCCGAAGGAGCTTTGCTAAATACAGCCCAACCCTGGGTCTACAAGACCAACAACCCCCCTACGCTGAAAGCGTTGCCTAAGATGGTGATTTGTTGTCTTGTTCGATCATCCGCGACCTATACAGTGTCGGTTTGTTTTATGAACCAGGATCCGGGGGGCGGCTTTATGTCCGTGTTTTCCGAGTGTTCCGTGGTAGATTTTGTTGCGTTGGGAGGGCGCCCTGAATCTGCGTTCATCTGCGCCATCTGCGGATAAAATCAGCTATACGCGGCGGTTCCGCCCTACGGCCTTACCCCGGTCTATTCATCCGTAACCCCTGCCGGGGTTGGTCGTTGTGTCGTATTGAATTGATAGTCAACCACAACGGCAATGTTCAATCCCGTGGCTATATGGATCAACATGTTGTCACTGAATGAATGGTGTTTGTCCATAATTCCAGAACAAATCGACTTAATTAACAGACCCCTACGCAGGAAAAACGGTTCGAAAATGCCTGATAAGGTGTTGCCCTGGAGGTAATATCAGAACTACCCCTCAAACAACGCTAACGTCGGATAGCAATACAGCAAAAATCGGGCCTGCCCCGCGATGTGGAGACAGGCCCGATATCTATGCTGCTATGCGAATGTGCGATGTTGGGTCAGATAAGCTGGGTCGTTGCATCAACCCCAACCACCAAGCACCTGCGCCCAGTTGGCCATCTGCGAGCTCAAGTTTCTGTTGGTGTTCGGCGGGCTTTCAATCGGCATGCCTTGCTGGTAGCGTATAAACTCCACATGGCCATCCATGAAGAGCACATTGCCGCCGCCGGGAATGTGGTTGAAGAGGGCGGTGCCGCCACCTTCGTCGTGGATATTCTGGCTGCTTGCCCAGGTATCCCACATCACCGGAATGGTGCTTTGGGCCGCCGTCGAGGCGCCCGGGTTGTTGATGTCGGTGATGAAGAAGCGCTCGACGCCTTCGCTCATCCGAGGGTACGAAGAGGGCAGCGGGCTGCCATCGTCGTCCCGCCAAGTACCCATGCGATCGTCGCCACCGGGCGAGGCGTTCAGGCCGGTGCCAAAGGTGAGGCTATCGGCGCCACGGCCAACCCAGCCCCGGAGCCGGGTCCAGGCCGCAGGGCCGCCCCGTTCCTGAATCTGTGCCGGGGAGTATTCGATACGTTCGGAGGGATCAATCACCCCATTGTTTACCGCCCAATTTATCTGGTTACCGACGGCGAAGGAAATGTCCAGAATCTGCGAAGTCGTGCTGCCGGCGTGACCATAGTAATAATACGAGACCGGCGTGGACAGGATCGCGGCGCGGATCGCCCGGGTGATCTCGTCGTCCGGGCCACCGCCCGGTCCAGTGATGCGCTGTAACTGAGCGCCGATGTCTTCCTCAATGCCGATGCCGTTGGGGAACCATTGGCTCTCGTCGCCACGGGAGTCGGAGGGGCATACCATGATGGCTGGATCATTCCAATAATCAGGGTATAACGTTTCACCACGAATGCCCATGCTCCAGCCAAAACCATTGATCAGCCAGCGTTGTGGCAATGGATAATTGCCCCGCGCCTCACCAGCGTACATCTTCATGATCAGGCCCCACTGCTTGAGGTTGTTCGCACAGGATGCACGACGGGCCGCCTCGCGGGCACGGGCCAGGGCCGGCAGCAGGATGGCTGCCAAGATGCCGATGATGGCAATCACCACCAGCAGCTCAATGAGCGT
>SKJD01000450.1 GCA_007116095.1 Candidatus Hydrogenedentota bacterium | reverse complement strand
CCCCGCCAGGATTTTCATAGTCCAGCAGCCCTGTTGCGCCATGGCGTAAACGAACCAGGGCAGCGCAAAGCACAGCGCGAGACCGCTCATTGCCAGGATTTGCGGGATACGTAGCCCTGGCGCATGCCAAAAGGCGAAAGGAACCGCAACCACCAGGACGATCCAGCCCTGGGGCAGCACAGCCATCGCCCCGCCCAATAGTATCCCGGCATACACGACCCGAACTTTCACAGGATGCGCGGACTGGTCGGGCTGTATAAGTACGCGCAGCGCCGTTGCCAGGAAGGCGCTACCCAGAAGCAAGACACCAGCCTGGCTCCATTGCGCGGTAAAGATTGGGGCCGACGCGGCAAAGGCCGCGCCGATCAGTCCGGCCGCCGTGCCTTGAAGTCGTCGTCCCAGAAAAAAAAGGGCGATGCAGGCCAGAACGCCATATAGCCAGCCCAGCAGGCCGACGAAGATCGCGTTCCCCCGGAAATACACGAGGGTATGGAGGACATAGCCCAAGTGGGAAGCGCCCGAGGCCTCATTGCCCGCTACGCCAGACAAGCGTCCTTCTCGGGCATAGCTTTCGGCCAGGGGCAGCGTGTGCGCCAGGGCCTCCGAGGCGATTTGCGGCGCGAGGGCACGCAGCAAGGCGTAGAAGCCCGCCAGGAGCAGGAGCGCCAGACCCGCCAGCGCCGTCACCCGGACGATGTCGCGCCCTGCCAGCCATTGAAACCAGGCATGGTCCGGGCGGCCCGGCGCATGCGGTCGTCGCAGTGTATACAGAATCCCTACCCCTGCGATCAAGCCCAATGTCACCTGCGTCCAGGCCAGCGAATAGCGCCCCAGGACCAGGCCCAGCAAGCCCACCAGACAAAGTCCCAGCAGGAAGCGAATAAATTGCCATTCCAGGCTCGGGTCTGGGGGATGACGTAGCGTGTACAGGTGGCCCAGCGACCCGGCGGCCGCCAGCAATAAGACCAGGGACATTGCAATACCTGTCGGGTTGAGGGTTGACTGGAGTTGCTCCGGTTACGGCCCGGCGCATGCGTCCCGACCAGACTACAAAATACCACGCATCACGCGGTCTTTGCATCCCGACTCGAAGGTATTGATGCGGCTCAGATTCTCGACGCGCTTCATTGGCAGCGGTAGTCGCCGGCTTAGCGGCGCTTGTACATGATGCAGCCCGCGATCTTGTCATGCAGGCATTGCCGATCTTCGGTCCAGAGGCACATCGCATAGCCAATACCCAGTGTGACAACCGAGAGAATTTTCGCAAAATGACGCGCGGTAGCCTGCAAGAAGGAAATACGCTTGCCGCCCAGGTCGGTCACGGCGAAGCCCAGCAGAATTTTGCCGATGGTTCCCTGTACCTGAGAGCTTTCCAGCAGCGCAAAATAGAGCCAGCCAGCGATGGTGCTCAGGATATTGACTGTCCATATAAAGCGATCGGGGTCTTCTGTCCCCACCACAGCGGTAGCGACACGGAACAGGGAAAAAATAATCATGGTCAAGACGACTGTATCCAGAATTGCCGCTGCCAGACGGGAGAGCGCCGATGGGTTCTCCTGAAAGATCGCCACGCTTTTCTCGGTGTTTGAGGCTTCCTGCTCATAGGTTGGCATCGGCGTGAGGTAGTCGTCAATAGGATTGTGTATCGGTTCTGGCAGCAGCCCCTTGACCTTGAAAGCCGGCGCCCAGTCCTTGAGGCCTTCCGCCCAGACCATGGTCTCCGGCGGGAGTTGCCCTGTGCGGAACAGTTCCGCGAATTGGTCTTTGGGGATAGGACCGACACGCTGTTCATTCTGTTGATAGTACCATTGACGATGTGGCATTGCTGCATCCTTATACATGTGCCAGGGGCGTGTGCTCAATCCCGTGTATCTTGAGAAGAACAATCATGTGCTACTGGAGGCACCTTTTTCAATAAGCATACTTTTTGCGGCCTGCTTCTTGTAATCTGCTTTACCCGGTTGTCCAGAGCTGGTAGCTGAGACGGAGGATGATGAGGATGAGGAGGGCGCCCATGAGGATGCGGCGGCGGCGCAGGGTGATGTGGTGGTTGAGACGGTGGCCGATCTCGGAGCCGACTTGCGCCCCGAGGAAGACAAGGGGTACGAGGGCGAAGTTGATGTGGCCGATGATCCAGGGGCCGGGGTGGACCGGTGGCGCAAGCAGGTGCGCGACGGAGCCGGCCAAGCTGGTGAAGACCATGACCATGTTGGAGAGGCCGACCACGAAGCTGTTGGAGGCGATGCCGGCCACTAATACGAGGGGGATCAGGACAATACCGCCACCGGTCCCGGTGGCTCCGCCGACGATGCCGACAACGAAGCCGATGACCAGACTGAGGCCGAGACGACGACGCACTTGGCTCTCGTGGACGACCCGCTGCTTGAGGTAGAAGGTGCGGAACGCCAGCAGGATGAGCAGGAGGATGAAGACAACCAGCACCAGGCGATCAGGCAGGCGGCTGGTCACCCAGGCCCCGAGAAAACTGCCGACTATCGAGCCGAGGGCCAGGTAGAGCACGGATCGCCAGGGCATGTGGTTCATGTCGCGCAGGTGGCGACCGGCGTTGAAGAGCGCCACAAAAATGATGATGAAGAGGCTGGTGCCCTTGGCGGTATGCGGGTCCATAGTGGCGATGAAGGTGACGAAGGCGGGCAGCATGAGGATGCCGCCGCCCAGGCCGAGCGCCGAGGATAGCAGGCCCACGCAGATGCCGAGGGCCAGTAGTCCGAGTGCAAATGATAACGTCAAAGCGATGCCTCCTGCCGGGTGCGCGCTGGGTAGATGCCCTCCTTGCGCCAAATCTGCCACATCCGCTCGTAGTTTTTGAGGGGCATGCCGGTATAGATACAGTTGCTCGTGGAAAAGATATAGCCGCCGCCGGGCATACCGTGTTGCAGGGCGTAGCGGGTTGCTTCGGTAATCTCGGCGGGGCTGCCGCTGCTGAGCGCGCCGCAGTGGACGTTGCCAATGAGGCAGAGCTGATCACCCACCCGTCGCTTGACCTCGGCCAGGTCCACGCCACCCTGCGGGGCCAGGGAATGCAGGGCGTGGGGCCCGGTTGAAGCGAGTTGATCGAGGATCGGCATGATGTTTCCGTCGCTGTGTTTAATCACGTAATACCCCATTTCACGCAGGCCAGTTGTCAGCGCCGCCAGGTACGGCGTTACGAGCTCGGCGAACAAGTCCGGCGGCAGAAAGGGCCCGGAGTTGAAGCAGTAATCCGCGCAGAGGGCGTAGCCATCCAGCAGGCCATAGCCTTGCATCTTCGCTGCCCTGGCGAGTTGGGCGTCCACCAATCGTTGTGCTTCGTCTTTGAGTGCTTCCGGGTGCAAGTAGGCCTGCTCGACGAATTCCATCATGTGTTCCCCGTCGGGGATGCTGAAGGTGGCGTCGCCGTGGACCATGACGAAGTAGTCGTCGCCGCCGCGCAGCCGCAAGGTTTCCAGCAAGCGGTACAGCTCTGCCTCGGGCGCATCGATAAAGGGATGGAAAAATATGGCGTCATGCCGATAACGACGGGCGATTTCCAGATAGCAGTCGGCGATATCCTCTCGCTGCAAGAGCCGTTCGTTCTCACTCATCTGCGCCCACTGCGCAAAACAGCGATGGAGGGGATGCACCTTGCCGATGGCTTCCTGGGTCAGGTAAAAGACCAATTCGAAATGGGGAACGTGCCCGGTAATCGGCCGGCGCTCGAGCGCGGCGATAAAGCGTTCCCGTGATGTCATGGCGTCCTACTCCCTGGAACCGGTATAATCTCCCCCAATAGCGGCCCGACAAGGCAAGTGCGGCTTTTGCAGCGCAAAATTTTGCAAGGTAAGGTATTTGACTGCGCTACATGATATAAAAAACGGCCCCGGAAAGTACAGCCACCCGACCGAAGAGACCCCGGAGACGGTGGTTCCCGTGCTGGATGTGCGGGAGCTCCAGGTCGCTTTTCACACCCGGGACGGCGTGGTCCGCGCGGTGGATGGGCTGTCTTATGTGGTGTATCCCGGGGAGACCCTGGGCATCGTCGGCGAGTCCGGCTCGGGGAAGTCGGTTGCCCAATACGCCCTGCTCGGCCTATTGCCGACACCGCCTGCACGTATCGAGGCCGGTTCCGTCTTGTTCCAGGGACAGGAGCTTTTACACCGCAGCCAACGGGCGTACCGCAAGATTCGCGGCCGAGAGGTTGCGATGATTTTTCAGGACCCGATGACCGCGCTCAACCCCTACATGACCGTGGGCAAGCAACTGATCGAGCCGCTGCGCATCCACGAACAGCTCCGCGGCGCCCCAGCCCGGGAACGTGCGCTCGAAGCCCTGGCGGCGGTGGGAATTCAGGACGGCGCCCGCAGGCTGGACATGTACCCCCACGAGTTTTCCGGCGGCATGCGGCAGCGTGTCATGATCGCCATGGCGCTGATTACGCGGCCCCGCCTACTGATCGCCGATGAGCCGACCACGGCGCTGGATGTCACGGTGCAGGCGCAAATTCTGGCGCTGATCCGCAAGATACAACTGGACCTTAACATGACCGTCACGCTGATCACGCATGACCTCGGGGTTATCGCGGGCGCCTGCGACCGGGTCCTGGTGATGTACGCAGGTCGCGTGATGGAGTCCGCCCCTGTGGACCAGCTCTTTGCGCGGCCCCGGCACCCGTACACCCAGGCCCTGCTCGATTCCCTGCCTGCCGCGCATACCCGCGACAAGGACCTGTACACCATTCCCGGATTGCCGCCGGACCCGACGGATTTGCCGCCGGGTTGTCCCTTTGCGCCACGCTGCGCCCACGCCACCGAGCTTTGCCGGACAACGCCCTGCATCGACAAGGAGATCGCCCCGGAACATCGCAGCGCCTGTATCCGTGTACAGGAGGGCGAACTATGAGCGAAATCGTCACGAGCGAAGCGCTCATCCGCATGCAGGGTCTGAAAATCCATTTTCCCGTCGAGCGCGGCCTACTCTTCAAACGCAGATTGGGTACGGTGAAGGCCGTGGACGGCGTTTCGCTCGCGATTCGACCGGGCGAAGTGCTTGGGCTGGTGGGCGAGTCCGGCTGTGGTAAGTCAACCCTGGCCCGTGGGCTGCTTCGGCTGGTCACAATCACCGACGGCGCAGTCTACTTCAACGGACACGATCTCGCGCAGATGCGTGGCGGCGCCCTGAACCGCCTGCGGCCCGCCCTGCAAATGATCTTCCAGGACCCCTACGCCTCGTTGAATCCGCGCAAGAGCGTCTTTGATGCGATTGCCGAGCCGCTCCGGGTGCATGGCCTTCATGGACGTAAGGCCATTGCGTTGGAAGTCGGTCACCTCATGAAAGCGGTCGGGCTGGCGCCGCGCCTGATGCGGAAGTACCCCCACGAATTCTCCGGGGGGCAACGCCAGCGCATCGCCATCGCCCGGGCGCTCGCCCTGAAGCCGCAGCTCCTCATCGCCGACGAGCCGGTCTCCGCGTTGGATGTCTCCGTACAGGCGCAAATCCTGAACCTGCTGCGCAAACTGCAACGGGAGCACGCGCTGACGATGCTCTTTGTTTCCCATGACCTCGCCGTGGTGCGGCACATGGCCCAGCGTATCGCCGTGATGTACCTTGGGCGCATCGTGGAGCTTGGGCCAGCGGAGCAGGTCTTCACCCGGCCCGCGCACCCCTATACGCGCACCCTGCTCGACGCGATCCCCGTGCCCGATCCGGTCCGCGCGCGTTTCCTTCGCGACCAGCTTGCCCCCAGTGATCCGCCTTCACCATTGGACCCGCCACCCGGCTGCGCCTTCGCTCCACGCTGTCCTTATGCGCTGGACGCCTGCCGCGAAGCCGTCCCGCCGCTGGTCTCCGCTTTGGACGCCGAGGCCGACGCGCCCCACCAGGCCGCCTGTATCCGCCTGGATGCGCTTCCGCCCTACTCCGTTGAGGGGTAGAGCCAGTTGGGCGTTGTCCCTGTCTGATTTCACACTTCCCCCTGCAACCTTCTATAATGAGAGCGCGGCGCATGGGGCGCTGCGTGTTTCCAAGCGGAGGGTGTGGCAAATGCTGGACACGCTGAAGGAAGATGTCTT
>SKJD01000268.1 GCA_007116095.1 Candidatus Hydrogenedentota bacterium | reverse complement strand
TTGCCATTATCGGCATCCTGGCCGCCATCCTCTTGCCGGCCCTGGCCCGCGCCCGGGAAGCGGCGCGCCGCGCATCCTGCGCCAATAACCTGAAGCAATTCGGCATCATCTTCAAGATGTTCGCCGGCGAAAACCGGGGCAACTTCCCACCGAAGGCCTCGCTGGTACAAGAATCTACCACCACTGCGCTGATGAACTTTGACGGCGGCGCCTTGTATCCGGACTACTGGAACGATCCCGCCATCAATTCCTGTCCGTCGGACTCGCACAGCGGGTACTGGCAAGGGTTCTTCAACGTCGGTGGCGACTATTCCGGGAAGATCCAGGAAATCGCCGAGATGACGCAGATTGATCAGGCGAACAACCCCGGCAAACGGGCTGTCTGTCTGGACTTCATGTTGTCCTTGTCGGTCTCGTACCTGTACATTCCGCATGCTGTGCAGACCCCGTCGCAGTTAATGGACCTCATGACCATCTACAATTGGATGTTCGCCCAATGGCCGGAATTCGGCAACCGGCCGACTTATAACCGGGCTTACTGGGAACCCCAGGGTTGTGATTTCACCCCGAACATGGCGCCGGAACCCATGTTTGACCTGGCAGCCGCCCCCGCCTGGCCTGGCTTGAGTGGCGACGCACGTGTCTACGACAACTTCCGTCCCTTCGGGACCGTGGACGACGACGGCACGCCGCTGCCGACCAGTTATCCGCGGATGCGCGAGGGCGTGAGCCGTTTCTTCATCACCGACATCAACAATCCCGGCGCTGCTGGGGCGGCTGAGAGTGAACTGGTTGTTATGTACGATTCCTGGTCCGACCGGGGCATTTGGGATGCCGCCACAGACCGTAGCGGTAGCGCGGTGGTGACCTTCAACCACGTGCCCGGCGGCGCCAATGTCCTGTACATGGACGGCCACGTCGAGTTCGTCCGCTATACGGAGAAGTTCCCGATCGCCAACAGCAACGACATCGGTTCCGTACCCGGCGTCGGCGGTGAGCAGCTGAGTACCTGGATGGCTGTGATGGGAGGCTTTGGTTGATCCCAAGCTGACATAGCGCGACTTTGTTAACCCGATAACATAGCGCCGGACAGGCAGTACATTTCATGTAACACAGCCTGTCCGGCGCTATGTCTTATATGGAGTAGCGAAGCTTGCTTCGCTTGGATATGGAGTAGCGAAGCTTGCTTCGCTTGGATATGGAGTAGCGAAGCTTGCTTCTCTTAGATTATGGAGTAGCGAAGCTTGCTTCGCTTGGATATGGAGTAGCGAAGCTTGCTTCGCTTGGATATCCTTACCCGCCGTGACAGCCTTTTACAACTGCGACTTATTCACGAACTTCGGGGCTTCCGGATCCGCCCAGGGAATATCCGGATATTCTTTCCATAGCGTAACATCCTGCATCAGGCGGCCATAGAGGTCCGGACGACGCTGGTGCAGCGTGCGCAGGTTTTTACGCCATCCCCGCAGGTCTCGCAGGTTAATCGTGGCATGCACGCAGGCATCCCCGGGTTCCTTGACCCGTGGAAAGAGCCGCATCTGCTCCCGCTGGCCTTCCGCCTGGACAATGGGACCACTCGGCGCCGAGAAGCCTGTGTTAAAGCCGTTGGTGATGTTCGCGCCTATCACACAGCCGTAGGCCTGCGATGCGAATATACAGTGGCTGTCTTCCACCATCCCCTCACGCCCATTGATCCAGAGGATCACTTCCGCCCCGGCATACGATGAGCAGCCCCAGGCCTCCGGGAAATAGCCATCATAGCACTGCAAAATAGCGACCGGCCCGAAGTCGAGGTGGAAAACGGTAAATTCACTGCCGAGGATGCCCCGCGCCTCGTGATCATGCCCTGGAATCGGCGGCCAGAAATGCGGTGGCGGCCCGGCGGCCGGATGGGTCTTCAGATAACGTCCAAGCAGGCTGCCGTCCCGGTTCACCATCAGCGCGGTTGTCGACCACTGCTCCCCGTGCGACTCCACCATCCCGGCAATCGCATACATGTTGTGCTGCCGCGCCATATCAAAAAAACGCTGCACCCGTGGATGTTCCACCGTAATCCGGTCCCCGAGTACATACTCCGGAAAGACCACCAGATCGCTGCCATAATCCGCCGCCTCCTCAAAAAATCGCGGCATGCGTTCAATGATCGAGTCCGGTCCGCCTTCCCCGACCGTCAACTGCACCATGGTGATTTTCGCGCTATCTTTCATACGGCCTCCAAAGAATTCTTGTGTGTGGATTTTACGAGGTATGTAATTCGCCCGGCGCCTGCGCCACCAAGTCTAACCATTGCTTGCGTATTGTAGCAGCCTCTGTACTCAGATCCACAGTGACAAAGCGAATTCGGTGCCCCTGGATTACTACAGACTCATCTAAATGCTTGTTGATGGTCGGGTGCAGCAGAATCCCTTCGGCATGATGCGAGAAGGGATCGATATCATCCACTTGTGACTTTAAATAAGCGTAAATTTGATAGATATAACTGCTGCGTATGCTTTCTGAACGGTACCACCCCTGGGTGAGGATAGAATTAAATTTGGTGTCAATGATGATTCGTCGCTGCGTATCCGGATGCTCGAGAAGGATATCGGTTCGCATGGATGGCAATATCCGATCAATTCCAGGCGTTTGTGCCTGAATTGGCCAATGAATCATCTTGCCGCTTTCCACGCGCCATCCCTGGGTTCTGAGGTTGATTTTATAAAATCCCGCCACAGCCTTTTCATATAAACGACGTATCCATTCAATATTGCGGTCCGGACGAAGCAATGCATGTCTGCCCTGGTGTTCCGTTGGTATTGCCAGCTCAAAAGCGAGTTTGGCCGCGGCCACCATCCGTTGATCCGCAACGTCATGACGTCCGAAACGATCTGTGGCCAGGACAGCCAGATTCGGTTTCGGGGATGTGGCCCCCAGGCGCCAAAGATCTGATGCCAACCGGCGGCATCGTTGCGCCTGAGCCATACGAATCCCCATACGAGCGAGGCTTTCCAGCGCGGCTCGGACGTAACAGTTCCGAGGTGTGTTGATACTAAGCGCTTCGTAGCGACAGGCTACCTGCCCCCGCTCCAGTAAGCGGTGGCATGCAGTCTTCAGGTGGTCAATACGTCCTCGCACACGCCACAGGTTGGCCTCCTCGGGGATATAATTGCGGCTTAGGTTTCGTTTTAAGCGTTGTGTGACAAGTGCCGTCAACATTTCTGCCACGAGATCTGGAATCTCATCGGGCATGGTTTCCATGGCTCGTTTCGCAAAGCCCTGGTGACGGATTAAATCCGAAGCATAGAGCATAAGTAACCAGAGATTACGAACTGGAATCTTATGCACCATCCGCTCATTATGGTGCGCGTCAATTTGGCTAGCGGCTTCCTGCATCATCCCTCAAAAAATCCTTTGAGCAGCGCTTCCACACAAGATTCCGCACGGGCAGGATCGTCATACCAATAATCATATAGAGTCGGACCGATTTCCGTGCGGGCTACCTGCGTAAACCAGGTTTCGGGATCTGTGATTTCGGCGCCCAATGGCGGCGTAACGAAACTATGTCCGATCTGAAACTGAGTTCCTAAATTAGGATCCTGAGCGATAGTGTCATTCAATTTTCGGATTTGGGCTTCTATCCGGAGCAAGGTGTCCAGGGGAATCTTAAATTCAGCGTGCACCCAATTGCGCCAACGCTCCCCGAGTGCTGGCTCCAGATCGATGAAGGCGAAGCGGCGTCGCAGTGCCAGATCCATAAGGGCGAGGGAACGGTCGGCGATATTCATCGTGCCTATGATGTATAAGTTGGTCGGGATATGAACCCGTTCGTTGTCGCTGTTCCGATAGGTCAGCTCCAGAGCATATGTGGGGCTCCGTTTGTCCGCCTCAAGCAATGTGAGCATTTCGCCAAAAATCTGTGCGGGATTGCCCCGGTTGATCTCTTCAATGATGAAAACATAAACCTCTTGCGGATTTTTTTTTGCGGCGTCAATGGTCTGAAGAAATATACCGTCTGTCAGAGATAGTTGTCCCTGGCTCGTGGGACGAAAACCCCGCACGAAGTCTTCATAGCAGTAATTGGCATGAAACTGCACGGCCTTGGCGCGTCTCTCTTCACGTACCCCCATGTGGGCAAAGGCCAAACGCTTGGCCAGCCAACTTTTTCCTGTACCGGGTGGGCCTTGCAGGATTATGTTCTTTTTCGTTTCTAAGCGCCCCAGCATTTGTTTTAGTCTGTCCGCCTCGAAAAAACATCCGTCGTCCAGAATGTCATGGATTGTATATGCAGGTGCTGCAGGGACGGAACTTTGTAATTCATCCTCCGGGAGGCTCACAATGCCATCATAACCAACCGCATTGTCTTCCTCTGCTTTCAATTGTGATTCTTCTTCTTCCGGGGAAGGCGATTCATAGCGCCAGGCCTCCAGGGACAATTCGGGGAAGGAGTGTACTGGATACGTTTTTTCCTGAAAGTTTGCTTCCAGCGAATCGCGCAGTTTCAGATAATCACGGGCCGTGCACTGTCCTTTGCTGCCATGAGTTTCAATGCTTAAACCCAGATACTTGGTTATGTACAGACGGGAACGGCTATCCAGGGTAATAAAAAACCAAGGTCGTATCCAGTATAAGCCCATCGTAAGATTCCATTTGACCATATGACGTTCCATGGCATTGTCATAGGCCTTCATAAACGAGACGCGTTCATCACCATCATCGGCTTCTGCAAATGTGATCCCTTTTTCGAATACATCCCAAAGTGCATCGATATCATCGGCTTTACGTTGGTAATCATATGCGAAAAACCAAGAGCATTGGTTGTTGAGTATCGGGATACCTTCGAATGTGTTGGGAACACTTTCCGTTATTCCCAGGAAATCTGCCAATGTTTGAGCAATGAGATTCCGGTTATCCCAGGTAAGGCCTCGGTTAAACGTACCCATAATCGTAAATGGGCAGATGTCCCGGAGGGGCCCTATAGAACCATCGGCATGTTTGTCTTGTAGTATAGATATGGTTTCCTGGCTTTCAGCAAATTTGTTGAGTACATCAAGGAGAGGCGCCCGGTTATTCTTGTATGCAAGCAGCTTCGTAGCAATGCTCTCATAGAATGGAACCCAGGCAAATCGATCCTGACCGGGCGTTATGTCGCCATAGCGATACCGCCAGAAATCGTGGTTACGGAATTGATCGATGTCTTGGGCTTTATGATGAAATGTAAAATCAATGAGTGCACTGGCCATCCAGTGTTTGGGCACAACTTTCCAGACGGTCTTACGGTAGGTGTAAAAATACCATGGTCGTGGTGTCGGCTCCGGTTTCCAGTCTACTTTGAGCATTCTCCCATCACCAAGATTGTCTATTACAATTCCGGTTGCTTTTATATCCATTACGGATACTGCCTGGTTCCGGTTATTAAAGGGGAGTCCATTACGTTGCGTATAGGCGGATTTTATTGCAATCCAATCCCCAGGCCTGATGGATCTGATCATTTCTTTATACTTGTCGCTGTTTGCCTGCCAGATGCCGGATTCTATGAAGCGTGCTGTTTGATCATTTTTGTTATCATCTACGGCTCCGACAAACCAGCAAGGTCGTTCATCGATTGTGCTTGGTTCTGTGCCCATGAAGGTGCATCCTATTTTGTTTTTTTTAGCGCGTCAAATATGGCAATGTTTTCGACCCGAAATCGACATGCGCCTCGTCTGAATCTTCACTATATACGTGCTGCGGCTGGATTGCAAGACGCCCGTGTGAAATCGATTTACTTTCAATAGTTGAGCTAAATAAACAGATACGAAATGATATCCATAAAGAGTAAAATAGTTACAATAATTTGTATTTGACATTTCATGGGTAAAGTGATATTCTTCAAACTGCTAAGGCCATGAATTATCCGCTTAGCGGGGGAATAATCCGTAGCAGGATTGAAGCAGAGCCCTGTCAGGCGCATTGCTCTGCCAATGGGTGTTTTTTTGGTTTTCGGGCTTTGATTTCACCTACAGGAGAGAGATTCATGAAATCGACTTTGTTTGCGTACCGAAGTAAGATGGGTACGGCCATGCTGTTGTGTTGTGTCGCAGCATTGCTGGCGCCGGTGGCCCAGGCC
>SKJD01000413.1 GCA_007116095.1 Candidatus Hydrogenedentota bacterium | reverse complement strand
CATACCTGCGCGCCAACGCCGGTTTTCTGGCGGGCTCGGTTTTCTGTACGGTGTGGGACGCGGAATCCCAGGAACGGATTACGGGCGCTGCCGTCCGGCTGCAAGTAACATCGTACAATCCGGTTACCCAAAATGTGGACGGGGTCTATGCCTTTCCAGCGGTGGAGGAAAATTCTTACACCATCACGGTGGAAGCGGCCGGTTACGATCCCCGGACACAGTCGATACAGGTTGGCGCAGGTAATATTACGGCAGTCTCCATGCCGCTAAAGCTTGCCGGGAGCGGTGGCGACGATGACGACGACGACGAGGAACCAAAATGTGGTGGCTGTGGTGCGTCGGGGAGGCCTGGCAGTGCTTCCTGGCCGGGTTCGCTATTAATTCTGTTCTTGCTGATTGGCGTTTTGATTCATGGCGTGAGGGTGAAGTCGCCAGCCCATTGATTCCATGTAGGTATGCTCCCTGTTCCCTGCGTAACCGCCTGTGGTAGACGTACTGTGCCCCACCCGACGTACAGTTTGCGTCGGGAAGGCCCATCTGCCAAAATAAGTTTCCAAGCACAAGCTCGGGGAATCCATAAACAATGTGGCTATGTAGGGGGACAGTACATGGAAGCGAAGGTCGATTGGGATGATACCAGAGCACAATTTTCCGCTTGGTGGAACAAGGAGTCCGCTAGGCCGCTGATTCAGGCCTTTGCGCCCAGGGCCGACGTCACACCGCATGTGCCGCCGGATAGCTGGGCCTTTTTACACCACAAAGGGGAATGCGCGCGCATCCTCGAGGAGTTCCTGGCGTTTCGTGACAGCACCTACTTTGGCGGCGTTGCTTACCCCAATCTCTGGCTGAATCTCGGGCCGGGGGTGCTCGCTGCCTACTTCAGTAACTATCTTGCTTTCAGTACGGAGCAAAGTACCGCCTGGTTTGAACAAACGCGGGACTGGGATGCGGTGGAGGCTCTGCATTTCTCGGCGGAAAATCCCTGGTGGCGCTATACCCTGGAGATGGCGGAGGCGATGGCCCCGCATGCGCCCGGCAATTTTATCCTGGCCACCACGGACATCGGCGGCAGCATGGATGTACTGGCCTCCTTACGGGGCGCACAGGAATTGCTGCTGGACCTGATGTTGGAACCGGATCGTGTACTGGCCATGCTGGAGCGTATCGATACTGCGTGGGAGCATGTGTACTCCGAGCTCGATCAGCGCATCCGCGCCGGTGGGCAGGAGGGAACCTCGGCCTGGATGGGCCTGTGGTGTCCGGAGCGCTGGTATCCCC
Organism: Candidatus Hydrogenedentota bacterium; assembly: GCA_007116095.1. GTDB lineage: Bacteria > Hydrogenedentota > Hydrogenedentia > Hydrogenedentales > SCBR16-9 > SCBR16-9. Next base: position 19,061 of record SKJD01000413.1, on the reverse strand, counting down.
TGCAATGCGACTTCTCCGCCATGATTTCTCCCCAGGACTTTGAGCGTTTGGTGATCCCTACCCTGCAACGCCATTGTCGTTTCCTGGACAAAAGCATCTACCATTGGGACGGCCCCGGCCAAATCCCGCACCTCGACTTGCTGCTGGACCTGCCCGAGTTGGACGGCATTCAATGGGTGCCTGGCTCGGGCAATCCGCAATGTGAAGACCCCCGCTGGTATCCACTGTATGAAAAAATTCTCAGCCGGGGGAAATTGCTGGCGCTACACACCTTTGAAGACATGACGAAAATCCCGGATTTGTTGAAGGCCTTTCCGGATTCCAAATTGTTCATACAGACTTGGCATCCTTCAGAAGGTGCCGCCCGCACATTACTGGAAACCAGTGACCGTGTCCTGTCGGAAGCAATTTGCTAAACGCTTTTTGTAATCGGTCGCAATGGAAGGAGTGGAGGAAGCAGCATGACGAAAAAGCCCAAATACCAGGCGCCATTTTACGGGGCTGCCTATTATCCGGAAGCCTGGCCTCTGGAACAGATCGACGAGGACATCCGTCTGATGAAAGAGGCCGGCATGAACGTCATGCGCGTCGCGGAGTTTGCCTGGGCGCGGATAGAGCCCAGCTACGAGTCCTTCGATTTCGACTGGTTACACACGGTCATCGACAAGCTGGACGCCGCGGGAATCGCCACCATCATGTGTACGCCCACCGCAACGCCACCGGCTTGGCTGACCGAGCAACATCCGGAGGTCCTCTTTACGTTTCCCGATGGTCGACAGGTGGGCCATGGGGGGCGGCGTCACACTTGTCCCAACAACCCGGTCTACCGGCAACATTGCGCGCGGATTACGCACCGGATGGCGTTGGAGTTCGGCCGGGACGAACGCATCATCGGCTGGCAAATCGACAACGAGGTGGCGCCGCACTACGACTTCGGCAACCCCAAACATTTCTTTGTGCGCGCCTGCTGCTGTAAGGCCTGTCATGCAAATTTCCAGGCCTACATGAAAGCGCGTTATGGCAATATACAGGCGTTGAACCGGGCCTGGTGCACGCAACTCTGGAGCCAGCATTACGATGACTTTGATCAGTTGCCGCTTCCCGATCCCTCGGTATGGCACCATCCCGCACTGTTGACCGCCTGGGACGAGTTTAACGCCCATTCCTACATTGACTTCGTCCATGAGCAAGCGGAAATTCTCCACGCGGATACCCAACATCGCATCGGCACGGACATGATGCCCTTCCCGGAGATTGACCACTACGCCATCAATGACGGCTTGGACATTGTCCAATACAACCATTATGACTTCCGGGAGGGCTTCCGGAATGCGGCCTTTTGGATGGACCATATGCGCCCCATCAAGGAGCGCCCTTTCTGGAACACGGAAACGGCGACCTGTTGGGCTGGGAACGTAATGACCACCGGCTACAGCGAACCGGGATTTTGCCGGGCGAATAGCTGGTTGCCCATCGCGCTGGGCGGCGAAGCGAACCTGTTCTGGCTGTGGCGCACCCACTGGGCGGGGCAGGAGTTGATGCACGGGAGCGTGCTCAGCAGTTGCGGTCGTCCGATGCATATCTTTGGCGAAGTGCAGGAAGTATCCAAAGGCTTCCGGGACAGCGCGGATTTCTTGAATGCTACGAAACCGCTCAATACCGGATTGGCCCTGCATTTCAACAGTATCTCCCACCACATCTTCAAGAACCAGCCACTGCAACCGGAGTTTAACTACACCGCGGAACTTATGCAACGGTGGTACCATCCGCTGATTCAACGCCATTACCGACCGGATGTCATCGGCGCGCAGGTGGAGCTGGACGCTTACAAACTGATTCTGAGCCCGATGCTGCCGACCCTCGAAGCACATGACCTGAAAGCGCGGCTGCGGGCCTGGATTGAAAACGGTGGCATTTGGGTGGCTGGCCCCCTGACAGACATCCGCGATCAGCACTGTGCGAAGTTCCGCCATGCGCCCTACGGTGTCCTGGAAGAATGGGCGGGCGTCTATGGCAAATACCAATTCCCGGGCTATCCCCGCCATTTCACGCAGCGCTGGGCCGACGGCGCGCAGTCAGAAGGCGCCATTGCCCACGACGCTTTCGAAGCGCGGGATGCCGAGACCGAAGTGCTGGCCTGGTACACGGAAAACGAGTTGGAGGGTCTGGCTGCGGTGGTGCGTAAACCCATGGGCAAGGGCCAAATTGTGTTGCTGGGCACCCAGCCGGATGAGCAGGCGCTTTTCAAGTTGCTGGCGACCTTGGCGGCGGATGCTGGTGTGGCGCCGGTGGCTACAGGTGATTCCAATATCCTCTGTGTGCCTCGTGAGGGCGCTGGGGGAGAAGGTGTCATCCTCGTGGAGTTGGATGGCAAGCCGGGGTCATGTCGTTTGCCATGCACAGGGAAGAACCTCCTGACCGGGGAGTCTATCGACGGACTTGTTACTTTGCCAGCCTACGGCGTGGCGGTGGTTCAATATGCCGTAAATTGAGCCTGCTTGATAAAGATTACAGCATTTGTCATCATGCGGTATCAGAACGCGAAATTACATTGAAAATGTTTTGGTGAACAGGGATTACGGGATCGGAGGATAAGACATGGCGCAGACACGGAGGCAGTTTATGGCAGGCGCGGCGGCTGGAATTGCGGCAACACTGGCGGGCATGGCGGCCCTGCAGCGGGGAGCCAATGCCATGGAGCAGGGTGTACCAGAAAAACGTCCGAATGTGGTCATCATGTTCACAGATGACTTGGGATATGGCGATTTGGGCTGTTACGGCAGCCCGACGATAAAAACGCCGCACATAGATCGCCTGGCCGAAGAAGGCGCTCGCTTTACTTCCTTTTATGTGCCGCCAAGTTGTACCCCGTCCCGTGCGGCCTTGCTTACCGGGCGCTATGCTATCCGTCTGGGACCGGTTGCGCGGGTGCTTGGGCCGGATTCGCCTGGCGGCTTGTCTCCGGACGAAACCACAATTGCGACCGCCCTCAATAACACCGGTTACCGCACCAAATGCATCGGTAAGTGGCACCTGGGCCATGCCGAAGAAGGCTTTATGCCGACCTCGCATGGCTTCGATTCCTATTTTGGACTGCTCTATAGCAACGATATGATTCCTCCCTGGGTGCAGACCGAACGCCCCTTGGAGCTGTACCGGGACCTGGAACCTGTTGAAGTAGTGGACGACCAGAGTAAGCACACCACGCGTTTTACGGAAGAGGCCGTGCAATTTATTGAGCAGAACGGCGAAGATCCGTTTTTCCTCTACCTGGCCTATGCCATGCCGCATTTGCCGCTGGCCGCGAGTCATTTCCGGGGCAAGTCACGGGCGGATTTCTATGGTGATGTGATTGAGGAACTGGACTGGAGTGCGGGTGAAGTCATGAAGGCGCTTGAAACGACCGGCGTTGCAGACAATACCCTCGTAATCTGGTTGAGTGACAATGGCCCATGGATCAACATGCCGGAACGCATGGTGCAGGGTGGTAATGAACCTTGGCATGCCGGCTCGCCCGGCCCCTTCCGGGGAGCGAAGGGCACTACCTGGGAAGGCGGACAGCGGGTGCCCGCTATTGTGCGTTGGCCGGGAGAAATTCCTGCCGGTCGGGTTATTCGGGATCCCGCCAACTCCCAGGACATCTTTCCGACCCTGGCCCATATTTGTGGCGCCGAAGTACCGCAGGACAGGCCCATGGACGGCCATGATCTGACCCCATTGCTCCGCGGCGAGACGGATGAATCGCCCTCGCAGGTTTACTATTATCTCGGCAATGAATTCTTGCAGGCCGTGCGCAAGGGCCCATGGAAGCTGCGCGTGGCCGATAGCGAGATTGCGCTTTACCACCTGGACCGCGACATCGCCGAGCTCTTCAATGTCGCCGAAGACCACCCTGAGATTGTCGCGGAACTCCACGCCATGCTGCGCGCCTTCGCCGAAGAAACCGGGGCTGTCCTGGAAGAAGTCGACGTATGAATATTTAACCACGGAAAGCACGGAAAGCACGGACGAATTCACGTCCAATACGGTATTTATAAAATTAGTCCAGGAGTTGTCTTGATTGAAAGATAAAGGTCTCCCAAAGGTATACAATATCATCAAAACCATTTGCTAAAAGCAATACTAACCGTTGTTTGGTTGCACCCGTGCGTATATTAAAAACAGATTCAAGAGAATCATAATTGCCCGTATAGCTTCTGTTAAGTCCATCACTCATTCAAATAAGGTAATTTTCAATGAATGCATATGATAGGTTGATTAAGACGTTAATAATGGGTGCATCCATGGGCTTGTTTATTGCTGCATTTTTATCAGGCGGCATGTTTTTGTTCATGAGTGATATTTCGCTCAATGGGCTCTATGCATGGCTTTTGATTGTCTTTGGATTGATTGGCGTCATTGCAACAGCCTTGGTTGCCAACCATTTAAAACTTTGGAGTTTCTCTTGGTATCGGCAGAATTCTAGACTTTTTGGAATATCTGTTGGCATGGTTTTTGCCGTTATACACGTTGTGCTGCTAGGTGTCTGGTCAGCCGTTCTGTTTTTTGATATACACGAATATTTTGGTGTTGAGCAAATGGTTTTGATCTATGTAGCATCTGCTGTGACTATTCTCGCTATGGTCTATACCTTAATAATGAAAGCCAAATCAATAAATACACTTGATAAATAATTGTGTTTGTGCTATTATATTTCCAATATATACTAACAGAAAAAATCTGTGTCAATCTGCGTAATCAGTGGATAATAAATTTGCATCAAGGTTATTTATGAACAAAAACTTCTCTCGGCCATCTCTTGTTATATTTCTCGTGTTCCTGACCTGGATGGCGATGCTTCCCCGTGACGCCGCCGCTGAGGTTCGGGACCTGATGAGCGATACCTGGGCGGCCACGGATCAGATTGGCCGCAGTCTGCCGCTTCATGAGACGGTGGGCGATCGCCGCCCGGATCGCCAGGTTGCCATTTTCTATTTTCTCTGGCTGGGGCATCACCCTACCTTGGGCCCCCATGACATGACGCGCATCCGGGAGGAGAATCCGGACGATCCGCAGTGGGGGCCGTTGCATAGCTTCCACTGGTGGAGCGAGCCGGAGCTGGGTTATTACCTCAGTGCGGATGAATATGTCATCCGAAAGCATATACACATGCTCACCGACGCCGGGGTGGACGCCCTGTTCTTCGACGTGACCAACGCGGTGCTTTACACCCACGAATACATGACACTCCTGGAGGTGATGGAAGAGATTCGGCAGGAAGGCGGGGAAACCCTGAAGATAGCCTTCTTCGCGCACCAGGCCATCATCCAGGACATCTATGAGGAACTCTACCAACCGGGCTTGTATCCCGAGCACTGGTTTTACTGGGACGGCAAGCCGCTGATGATTCGCGTGGAACGGGACTACCCGCCCAACACCCCAGGCTATGATCAGGAGGTGGAGGATTTTTTCACCATCCGGAACATGTGGGGGCTGCGACGCATTACAGAGCCGGAGAGTTGGTCGTTCCTGCAATTTTACCCGCAGGACCTGGGCTATACCGCCAGCGAGCCGGCGGAGTTTATGTCCGTGTCCACGGCGCAGCAGGAAACCTACATGAGCGCGCCGACGGCCCACGGCAAGCACTACCACAACGGCCAGCAGCCCCCGGAGGCGGAGTGGGACTTCCAGCACCACAATTTCGCCGAGCAGTTTGAGCATGCCCTGGAAGCGGACCCGAGGCTGATATTCATTACGGGCTGGAATGAGTGGGTGGCGCAGCGCTTTGAAGATGAGCAAGGCAATACCCGCTTTACGGACGCCTGGAGTATCGAGTTCAACCGGGACATCGAACCGATGAAGGGCGGCTATACGGATACCCAGTATTACCAGATGGTCGATTTCATCCGGCGCTACAAAGGCGCGCGCCCCATGCCGGAAGCGGAACGCCTGCATACAATCGATATCGACGGCGATTTTTCGCAGTGGGAAGCGGTGGCGTCCACGTACTACGATCACCGCAATGACACCGCGCCCCGCGACAATCCCGGCTGGAACAATGTTGGTCCATACATCAATGAGACCGGCCGCAATGACTTCATCACGCTCAAGGCGGCCACGGATACGCAGTATCTTTATTTCTATGCCGAATGCGCCGAGTCTATCACACCACATACCGATCCCCACTGGATGCTGCTATTCATCAACAGCGACAATGACCCCGACAGTGGGTGGCACGGCTACAACTATGTGGTGAACCGGGAAATCCCCGAGGAAGGACGCAGCATCCTGCAACGCAGCACAGGAGGCTGGGACTGGGAAGACGTGGGGGAGATAGACTGGGTTGTTGATGAGAACAAGCTGGCGCTGCGCATTCCCCGAAGCTGGATGCCGGAGCTGGGCGCGCGCTTCGAATTCAAGTGGGCGGACAATATCCAGGAAGAAGACAACATCCTGGCTTTCAGTCTCTATGGCGACGCCGCGCCTGATCGTCGCTTCAACTATGTATTTGAAATCGACCCGGGGCTGCTCGAAGGGCAGTATCCGGTGGGGCTGACGGAATTGATGGCGGTGATCCAGCTCTTCAATGCAGGCGCCTATTACTGTGATGCCGCCACTGCCTCCGGTTATTCCACGCTGGCGGGCGATCGCGCCTGTAGCCCGCATCCTGCGGACACCCGAGCGCCGGACTGGGAAATCGGCATGTCCGAGCTGCTGCGCTGGATTCAGTTCTACAACACCGGCGGTTACCACTTCTGTGATGACCCGCAATCGGAAGACGGCTATTGTCCGGGGTCGTGAGCGACGGCTTTCAATGCGTTTAGGCTGCGTTGTGCAATATGCCTTTTATCGTGTATGCCTCCTTTTGTCTCCAAAATCGGTATAATATCGTTCTACAGGATAGTAACGGCAACCGCGTGTAAGGGAAAGCTTTGAAACGACCAGGCGGCTTCGCCGGTCTCAGCATAATCAACACCCCCATGTATTTTATTGTAAGGAAAGGAACACCCGAATAATGACCAAAGCGAAGTTCATGGCCCTGCTGTTTGGCGTATGTTGTTTCGGGCTTGTCTGTATGCCGGCTATCGCGTCGGATTTGGACGAAGTCGAACAACTGATCAAGGATGCGTTTGACAGCTATGAGAGTCTGCGCGCCAATATGGAGATCGAGGCGACCATCCCCATGCAGGACTTGCAATTGCCGGTGACCGGGAACGGCACCATGCAATTCCTCAAGGATGAGGAAAGCGGCAAGTTCCGGCAGGAAATTACGCTACGCGCTCCGGAACCCATCACGCTGGAAATCGAGATGACGGTGATTTCGGACGGTAAAGAAACCGTGATCATCAACGAGATGATGGGGCGGCGGAACATCATGCGGCAGGATGCCGAGCTGTCACAGGGTACGGTGCCTCCGGGTGGCGATGATTTGCTAGAAGTCTTGCGTCGTGAGGCTGACGTGGAGTTGTTGGACGACGGCGAGGTGGATGGCCATGCGGTCTATGTGCTGGAAGCCCGTCCGCGTAGCGGAAGCCATGAGCACTTCTCCCGCGCCCGAATCCATATCGACAAGGAGCTGGGCGTCATGCGCCTCATAGCCATGTATCAGGAAGGGCGCGCAGACACCATCGGTACGGTGCGCTTCACCAACATCGAGCTCAACCCGGAAATCGATCCCGCGATTTTTGAGTACGAGTGATTTTGAAGTATTAAAATCTAGTAATCCCATCTTCGGGGCGCCAATCGTGGCGCCCCGTTCTGTTCCCTGCCCCAGGGCATATCCCTACCGAAATCCTTCGATATTACCTCTTCGTAACGGTGCGGTAAGCGTTCCGACGGGTGGCCTTGTTTTGCCGTTGCGAGAGCCCAGCTTCCCGTTGTTTGCCCCATTTCCCCGGCATTCAGTAAAATACACCCGTCACCATGTATTGCGCGCCGAGTCCCTATGCCCCACCTGCCTGGGTATATCGGGATGTTTCGGACAAACTGAACCACTCCTCAACCCCGCAGAAAGCCTGTAAACCATGTCGAAAAGCAAAGACGCCAAAATCATTGACGGAAAAATTCTTTCGGAAATAATTCGGGAAGAAATCAAGGTCGGGGTAGCGGCCCTGAAAGAAAAGGGCTGTACGCCCGGGCTGGCCGTGGTGCTGGTGGGGGAGGACCCCGCCAGTCAGGTGTATGTGCGTAATAAACGCAAAACCTGTGACGCCCTGGGGATTGCCTCCTTTGCCCATGATTTGCCCGCCGACACCCCGGAAAGCGAATTACTGGCGTTGATTGACGCCTTGAACGCCGATGCACAGGTGCATGGGATTCTGGTGCAGATGCCGTTGCCGAATCACATTGACGGGAACAAGGTGCTCCTGGCGATAGACCCGGACAAGGATGTGGACGGCTTCCATCCGGTCAATGTGGGCAAGCTTTTGATCGGTGAAACGGCCTTTGTGCCCTGCACGCCGAAGGGGTGTCAGGAGATGCTGATTCGCAGCGGCAACGATCCCGCGGGCAAGCATATCGTCGTAGTCGGACGCTCGAATATTGTCGGCAAGCCCATGGCGGCCCTGCTCATGCAGAAAGGCCCTGGCGCCAACGCCACCGTTACGGTTTGCCATTCACGGACCCAGAACCTGCCGGAAATGGTGCGTCAGGCGGATATCGTCATTGCCGCCATTGGGGCGCCGCACTTCATCACTGCGGACATGGTGAAAGAGGGGGCGGTCATTATCGACGTGGGCATGAACCGCATCGAGGACGCCTCGAAGAAATCCGGCTTCCGGTTGGTGGGCGACGTGGATTACGACGCGGTGAAAGCGAAGGCCAGCGCCATTACGCCGGTGCCCGGCGGCGTGGGCCCGATGACCATCACCATGCTCATGAAAAACACCCTGGAAGCCGCCAGCCGCACGGTCTGAGCCTTTTCAGAATATTGCGACAGAAAACAAGAAACCCGGCATTGCGCCGGGTTTCTTTATGGGGGGCATCATGCGATGCCCCGGATTATTTACTGCGGATCAGAAGGTAACCGTGGTCAGGAAGGTGATGTAGCCGGCGTCGCTGTTGCCCGTGCCGCCACTGTACCCGAGACCATTCATATAGATATAGTTGCCGTCGCGGGTGAGTCCTTTGCCCGTGAACAGGTGTCCCCAATACAGCGAGAAGCGCAGGTCTTCGGAATACTGGTAGCCGATGATGGTTTCCACCGTCGTGCCGAGATCCCGGCTGGATTGCTCTGTCCAAAAGCTCAAGGTCGGCGCTAGCGGCGAACCCAGGAGGCGACGGGGGTATTCAAAGGCGCCGTTCGCCCAGTAATTGGCGGCCCGCACATTCACCGACCAGGCGTCCGCCGGCTTGAACTGCACACCCAGGCGCAACTGGCTGAAGTTGGACATGTGGGTGTTGTCCACCAACACGGGGGAGTGGTAGGTCTGGGAGAAAAGACGATTAAACGATACGCTCGCTTGCGGCCTGCTGAAGGGGTTCAGCCATTCCCAGAAGCTTACGTCGCGGTTGTCTTCGCCGCCGAAGTAGACGCCGCCGGCATAGAAGCGGGGGGACCCGATCATGTCCACACGGTAACCGATTTCGGCCTCGGCGCCCCAGTTGTCGTACTCCGCACGATTGTCGCCGTAGCTGCCCCAAAGCATGTCCCGCTGAAAGCGCTGCCCGACGGTAGCGGCGTCGCCCCATTGATAGGCGCCTTCCACACTGTAATCGAAACTGCCGATGTCCCCATAAATCCGGGCGCCCAGGGTGTGGATGGTGGTCTTGGGATATTGATCAATGCCAACCAGACTTTCCGCCCATTGGGTAACCGGTGTGCCGCGAAAATCTTCAACGCGTTGGTGGTCCTTGAGGAACAGGTAATAGGCGGAGAGGTTGATGTTTTCAAAGCCTTTATAGGTTCCATAGAGCCCAAGGAAGTCACCGTCTCCGGGGTCCGCGCCGAAGCTGTCCTCGGCGATGCGGCTCCAGAAGGCATCCACTTCCCAATCCGTGGGGGTATAGGTCAGCCGCACCGCGTCGTGCGACAGGTATTGGGTCGCCGTGGTCTTTTCGCCGACCAGCCAGCCATTGCCCAGCCGCAAAAGCTGGCGTCCGATACGCAGGCGCAACGGCTGATCCAGCACCTCTTCAAGCTCTACATAGGCCTGTAGAATCTGTGTGCCGTCGTTCTGCCCTCCCCGGAAATCCAGGCCTGTCGCGTAGTCCGAGCGGAAGCCGTCGCCCCAGAACCAGTAGCTGTACAACTCGGTGAACGTGGAAACCTGCTCCGTGAACCGGGCATTGACGTTGAGCCGGGTCACGCCTTCGGCGTAAAAACGGTCGCTGCCCTCGGAATTCCACTTCAGGTTGCTTGTGACGCCCGCTGCTTCTCCGGTGGCCCGTCGTGGCAACATGTCGGCAGGAATTCGGACTTCCCGCGCTGCGCCGTCGGTATAGGAGTTGATATACCCGCGTGCTCGCAACGAAACTTCACCGCCTACCTGAACCTCAAGCAGCTCCGCCATTGCCACCGGCGCACTCAATAGCGCCAGGCATGTCAACAGTACAATTCGTTTTAACATTGAAACCCCCATTTCTAAAAAATTAAAGATTGATAAGTATGTGGCCAGTAGACGCTTTGCGCCGGCTATCGTTTACCGGCAAAATTCGCCTGTATTGGTATAATTGGTGGTGAAGCAGAGAATAATGTCCGTGTGCTGGTGGTAGTAGTAACAAGCGGTTGTTGGCCTGACAGCACGGAAAAGTGGGGCGTACCCCCGAATTCTAGCTTGGGTGAAAGTATATAGAAGCCCGTGCAGGAGGATCAACTTTTCTGGAATTTATCGAATAACTTATACCTTATAAGGGAACACAGGATTGCCAGGGCGCTTGGATACGACTTTGTTGTATAATTATCGAAAATATCGTTATGCGTGGCGTTAATTGAGGGTGTAATCCCCATTTTTGTGGAGAATCGTGGTTAATATTGCAAAATGTCTTGGAGTATAGTATAACTGGAGATACCATTGCCTTTATTGATATTTTGCTATCTTAATTTTTGCATAATTTCCGGGTAGTGGTGCGTTGATCCTTATTTATTCCGTTTTATTTTGTAGTGCCAAGCTGGGAAGGATGTGTCTTTGAATGAGTAAAATCCTGATTGTAGATGATGATGTTGATTTGGCCGAATTGGTCAAGACAAAGCTGGGCGTCGAGGGGCACGAGGTGTTCATGGTGCATCAGGGCGACACGGCGTTTGATTACGCCAAGCAGGTTCAGCCAGATATCAGTATCCTGGACATCATGTTGCCAGGCGCGACGGGCTACCAGATTTGCCGGAGAATGCGTAAAGACCCGCAGCTATACCGGAGCGCGATCATGATTCTGACCGCACTGGGGGAAGAGCCGGAAGTATTGCATGGTATGGAGCAGGGCGCCGATGATTACCTGTCCAAGCCATTCAAACTGGATCGCCTGGTGGACAAGATCAATTCGCTCCAGGAACTGTTGGTGACCATCAATACCGTTTCGCCCATAACCCGTCTGCCGGGCACAGACGCCGTCAAGCGTGAGATTAATCATATATTGGCGCGTGGGCAGGGCATGGCGGCGGTCTACATTGACATGGTGGGCTTCAAACCTTTTTGCGCTTCGCGGGGAACGAACGGGCAGCAACAAGCCCTGGGGTTTATGAGTAACCTGCTGAACAAGCTCAAACGCACCCTGAGCCTCTATGAGTCTTTCTTCGCCCACATGGGGGGGGAACATTTTGTGGTGGTGTTGAAACTGGACGACCGTGAACGATTTACCACTGTTTTAACGGAGACATTTGACAAGGAAGTTTTGGAGCTTTACAGCCAGCAGGAGATATCGCAAAAGCACATTGTTGCTCGCGACCGCACGGGCAAGGAAGTGAAGTGTCCGTTGATGTCCCTGGCGGTCGGCGTGGCGCACAACCAGTTCCGGCAATACAAAAACGCCAACAAGGTGTTTGAAGTGCTGGCCCAGGTGCGGCGTATGGCCCAGCCGACCAAAGGCGCCTCGAGTGTGGTCTTTATGGACCGTCGCAAGATGGACCGCTAAAGGGACATGTATAGGCGAATATACCCGAGGATTTCCCCGGAAAAGATATTTATTTCCGTTTTCATACCCATCTGATGAGGTCGGGGGAAATTGAGCAGCATGCACAAGCCATCGCTACAAACAATACGTGCAGCGACAAGATTTTCCGGGATGCCGATGCTTGTCGCTGTCTTGTTATTGAGCGCCTGTCAGAAGGGGCTTGATAACGAGGAGACCGTACTTCAGGCGCGTTGTGCCGCCAGTACGCCAACATGGGATAATTACCCTGAAGATATCAAGGCCCAGATCGGCGCGGGGCCGGTGGCTGCCTGGCGTGGTGAGGTGACGCAGGTGGTGTGGGGACTGGACGACGCAGAAAGTGCTGCGACCACGGCGCCTGTGATTCAGGTATTTGTGACGATGGAGGCCCCTTGGAGTTCGCTGGATGCCGCGTTGCCCTTGTTGTTACGGGAACCGCAGGGCAGTACCTTGACGCCCGTGGCGTCCAGGCTTGACGGCGATGTGCGTATGTATCGGTATGCGTTGCCGGCGGAACTGGCGGACGTCATGCCCCCTTGGGTGACGTTGCGAACGCCACGTGGCATTCACCGTTATCCACTCGGTGCGGGTGGAAAGTGGACACCGTGATTCGCAATGCCTTAATATAGGCGTACACCAATCAGTGGAAGGGGAATTCCTGGTGTTAAAGCAAAGGTTGTTGCATCCTGAAATTCTGGATGCCTTGGCTTCGGCGGGGCATGGCGCGCGGGTCATGATTGCCGATGGCAATTATCCCGTCAGCACACGCATCGGGGCCAATGCCCAGTTGGTTTTTCTCAATCTGGCTCCCGGCAAGTTGACCGTAACCGAAGTGCTGGATATCGTGCTCACGGCGATTCCAGTTGAAGAAGCGATGGTATGGAGCCTGGAGATGAAATGGAGCCGCCCATCTTTCAGGAATTTCGCAGTTTGTTGCCAGGCACGCCATTCACAAAACTCCCACGATATGAGTTTTATGAAGAAGTCGCCAGCGATGATACCTGTCTGGTGATTGCCACTGGAGAAAAGCGTATCTTCGCCAATATTTTGTTGTGTATGGGGGTTGTGAGTTGAGCTGAAACCTGGTCTCATTCTACAGCCGATTTATACATAAATTGATTCTTATCGGGGAGCTTTCAGGACAGCATTATTAGCGCCTTGGGGTATATAGTTGCTTGACACCGATCCCCTCCCGTGATAGAATGCCGACGTGATAAGTAGTTAGGGTATAATCAGGGTAAAAAATGGGTATTAACGACATTTCGATGCATACACTTGAATGGAGGTAGGTCTTATGGCCGACGACAAAAACAAAGACCATGAAGAAAAGCCGTCCAGGGATGAAGAGGAGGATTCCACGCTCGGTAATTTGCCTCCTTTGAGTGATTTCGATTCCCGTAGCGGGTTCGATTCCGATGGAGGATTGCCGCCACTGCGTGATTCGGATTCCGGCTCCGGTCAAAAACAGGACTCCGGTGGAGAAACATCGTCGTTTGGTTTTGCCAGCGATTCGTTTGCCTCGGGTTCCAGTCAGCAACAAAGTGGCGAAGGCGGTTTTCAAGATTTTGCCGCCGACAGCGACTTCTCGCCTGAAACACCTTCGGTAGGGCCTGGCCCCGGTTCGGACATGGACACGCCGATGTTCGACAGCGCCTTTGGTGGCGGCGGCGACTTTGATCGCGCAGGCGACACGCCAGCGCCCACCCAAGCCATGGAAACGCCGATGTTCGGCGCGGATCAGGGCGGTGCGACTGGTGGCGGCGGCGGCGGTCAAGGCGGCTTTGATGCTTTCGGCGCTGGCGGCAGTGATTTTAATCAAGGTACGCCGCCTCCTGATTTCTCGCCAGATACCGGTTTCGGTGGCGGCGCCGCCATGGGCGGCGGAATGGCTGCGGGTGGTGCTGGAGGTGCTGGGGGTGCTGGGGGTGACCGGCGTGGGGGTGCAGGCGGCATAATCATTGCTGCGATCCTGGCATTGGCCATCGGCTTTTTTGCTGGGGCCTACCTGGCCGAGCAAATGACTTTCATGGCGTTTCTCCCGGCGCAACAGGAGCTGGAGAGCAAAGACAATGAAATCATGAATCTCAACAACCAGTTGGCCAGCCTGCGGCGCGTAGCGCAGGATGATTCGCCAATCACCGTTTCGGTTGAAGAGCGGGAACGCTTGCAGGAAGAAATTGTGGAGCTGACGGAGCGTTCGCAACAGGCGCAGCAAGATTTGAATGTGGTGGAGGATACGTTGCAGGAACGCACTGCCGTATTGAACGAAGTCGAGCGGGACCTGGAACAGCAGAATGCCTTGTTCGTGGAAACGCAGGAAGCCTATGAGCAGTTGCAACAGCAACTGGCTATCTCACAGGCGCGTCAGCGCGGCCTGGTGGCGGAAGTGGACCGTCTGACCCAATTGACTGGGGAGTTGGAAGTCGCCAATGAGCGGCGCGCCGCGACCCATGAAACATTGGTGCACAGCATCAACCGACTCGCCATTCAAATCCGCAACGGCATGCCGTTGACTCCGGAAAAGTTCGATTACGAGGCGCGGTTGTCGGCGTTGGAGAACTTGCTGAGCCAGGTTGAAGGAACGAATTGGGTTACCCCGGCTTTGATGAATGCTTATACGGAGATCTACTTGAAGGAACTGGAAATTTCACAGTCCCGCGAGTATTTCTTCGCCCGGGTGCGGGTCACCGATGAATTCGGTAATCGTACGCGGAAATGGGCCGAATGTCTGATGCTGGGCAACTGGGGCGTGCATTACCGCACGCTGGATGGAAAGAATATCGGCACGTACACCAACCTGGGTTCGGCCGAGCAGGCCAACTGGGCTTTCCAGGAAAACCTGCCTAAGAACGTCAAGACAGAAATCGAAGGCACCATCTTCGGGGCCCGGGTTCCGGGATTTGAAGAAAAGATTCACGTACTCGCCGAGCGTGAGCTGATCGACATGGGTGGCGATACCACCTGGCAACGTCTCTTCAGCTCGCTCTAAGCGACGACAAGACATAACGCGGAGTCGCGATATATCTCAGGGTTGCATCCTTAACCGGGTGCAACCCTTTTTCCATGGGGTGTAGTTATTATATTACCGGTCAGGCTGACTTATTGTCTTGTTTTATCATCCGCGACCCATTCAAGGTCGGGTTGTAGGTTGGCCTGAATCCCGGGCTTTCTCCCTACGGCCTTACCCTGGGCGACACGCTGTGACCGCTTCGCAGTCGGGCTGCATGGCTGACCCAGGGCATGGGACAAAAAAACATATCCGTGCTGCGAGAAAGATTTACCAGTAGGTGTAAAAATAGGACTCCGTGAGCCAGCATTGAAAGGCGAGCATGGCCAGGGTCGCGTAGAGCGGGGTATCCAGGCGGTGGCGTCGACAGATATCCCAAAGCAAATGGGCGGCAGGAACCACGAGGAAGGGGTAGACGTAAAGGGCGGAACGTTCGCCTTCCCCGGCGCCCAGATAGAGCAGGGTTTGGACCAGGGCGGTCAGCGCCAACACCCATAAGACGGGTTGAAAGCGGGTCGTATCGCGCCAGCGCAGGCGCATGAAAAACAACAGGGACACAGGAATACCGGCGAAGTAGACCCAGGCAATGGGATTCAGTAAACGCCAGGTCCAGAATCCAGCGCGGGGCGCCAGGAATTGTTCGTGATAGCGATCATGATCGACATATTCTTTTGCGATTTGCATCGAGGTGATGAGATCGAAGCCGGACCAATACCAAATCAACAGGTGGGCGCCAATCGTGCTGCAAAACATCACGGCGGCGGTTTGAATGACCGCAATACGGCGTTTGGGGTGGCGCATGAGCCACAGGCCCGCGAAGGCGAAATAAATCCCGATGCCGAAAAGGGAATACTTCATCAACCCCATGGCCGTGTAGCCCAATCCGGCAGCAATTGCATAGGGAATGGAGGCGCGGCGTATGGCCCGCTCAAAGAGAAATAAAGTGGTGAGGGTAAATGGGGGAAACAGGGTATCCGCGCTGGTGGCGCCAAAGAGGACGACTGCCGGCACAAAGATGTACAACAGGGTGCTGTAGAGCGCTACTCGGTGCCCGTACAGTTCACGCACCCAGAAATAGAGCGGAATGATGGCCAGCGCGCCAAAGGCCACGGTGATTAGCGAAAGCGCCAAGGCGCCGTGGCCGACAATATAGGTGAAGTGCCATACCAGCAAAACCGGACCGGGGGGGTGCACCCGGCCATGTAGGGAGAGGTGGGGTTGCATCTCGACATACCGCGTAAATACGCCGCGGATGGTGGAGGCGAGTCCGATGTCGCCGACCACTTCGAGACTATGCCGGGTGAAGGCTTGGGAAATTCCCTGGAAACCATGGCGTATCATGGCAATGGCGCAGGCGAAACAAAACGATGTGAGGACCAGTCCCAGAAGCAGTCCCCAAAGTGCGTGTTTATTGGGCGTTTTGTGTAAGAAGTGGTATCGCCTGTTCGCCCAGAAAAATGCCAGTAAAAAGACGATAAAAACCACAAGCCCAGGCAAATGCCACGCCAGCGCCGCCCATTCGGCAAGAAGCCAGGTCCAGACGGAGTGGCCCTGAATCGGCGTGAAATGGTATAATGCTAGAATCGGGAGTATAAGCAGGAGCCCCAATAATCCCAGTCCTGCATACTGTCGCCAGGGGGGGCGTTGCGAAAACCTCGCGCTGATCAGCCAATACGCCATGAGCATCAACACCAACATGCTCCAGGGCGTGAGCAGGGATTGAAAAACCGGCTGGTATAGGGCGTAAAACGGCGTTGGATGCCCGTAGATGCTTTCGTAGCCCACCAGCCAAGCGACTGCCATGCCGGCCAAATAGGCGCAAAGCAGTTGCATGTAGAGCTGGATCAGACGATAGGCAGGGGCGCGCCCCAAGTTTTGGCTGAAAGTTGAGAGTGACATTGCCCTATTGTAGCTATCCGGGCCGGGCGCATCCAAGCTGGTTGATGCATTTGCGCGGAAAGCCTTTGGTGACATGTACATGTTGCTGATGGCGGCGGGGGGGAGCGCCTAGAAATGGAACTTTTCGAGCCTATCGGTTATACTATGGGGTGTGCCTCAAAAGTCAATTACCCCCAATTGCATGTGGTGGCTTGCCTGTCACCGCAATATGTCTGACCGGACGCGTTCCCACTCATTACGTTTGCAGGATGAACAAAGCGAAGCATGGAAAACCGTTTTGCACATTATTGGGATGAAAACCCAAAATCCCCCTTACGACGCACCCTGATTATTTCCGTGGTGCTGCATATCATTGTCGGGGTCCTGGTTTTCCAGTTCTATCGCTGGCAAAGCCGCCCGACGCCGCCGCGGGTCTATCAAGTACAAATCTTCAACGCCAACCAGCAACAAGACGATTTGCCAGCGGTGGAAGAAGCGGCTGCGGAAACGCCGCCGGAACCGGAACCAGAACCAGAACCAGAACCCGAACCAACACCTCCTGAACCGACTCCGGAGCCTGAGCCGGAACCGGAACCAGTGCCTGAACCTGAACCTGAACCCACTCCGGAGCCAGAGCCCGAGCCGGAGCCCGAACCGGAGCCAGAACCGGAACCGACGCCACCACCACCTCCGCCGCCTCCAGAACCGGAGCCCGAGCCAGAACCGGAGCCAACGCCTCCTGCCCCGGAGCCCACTCCCGAGCCGGAACCGGAACCGGAACCGGAACCAACGCCGCAGCCGACTGAAGTCGCCCAGGCGCCGGTAGTGCCCGGCAGCAGCGCCGTGTCTGCGTCAGATGTTCCGACGGAGTTGGGCTATTGGAGTCGATTGGTGCAGCGTAGTGTCGAGCGTATCTGGACGATTCCCGAAGGGGTTTATCTGGATGCGTCGGAGTTGTCGGCGGATGTGGCGTTTTGGGTGGACCGAAACGGTAATCTGCTGGAGGACCCGGTGGTTGTAAGGCATGCTTCGGATCCGGCCCTCGGCGAGTCCGGGCGCCGCGCCATCATGCTGGCCGCGCCGTTTCCACCCTTGCCGGACTCGTTTCGTGGGACGGAACAGCGGGTTGTTTATACGTTTGCCTTGGCCCGTTAGTTGAGTGGCCGCCATGTCTTGGTACGCAGTAACTACAGTTGGGCCTTTCGCGCATGTTGAGAACGACATTGGCCCGATGCCTGTTATGCAATTAATATGGAAATTTTCTCATTGCCAACGATTGAAAAAAGGAGTCAGGGGTGAAGAGAGTAAGTAGCTATGCAATGGGTTTGTTGTGCGCCATGCTGACAATACCCGCTTTTGGACAAGATGTACACATTGTATCGGTCGATGATCTGGATGCGCGGATACCCATCGCCGTGCCGCCTTTTGCGGCAGTGAGTCCGGATTTGGTGCCCATCGCCGAGGAGATGGCGGAAGTCATCGCGTTCGACCTGGACTTCTCGGGCATGTTCATCATCCTGGATGAGCAGGACTACCCCGAGAATTTCCGGGGCCTGGAACCCGATGTCGCCCGGCTGGACCGTGAAGCCTGGCGCGCCACCCGGGCGGAGCACCTGGTCTACGGGGTCTTGCAGCAGGAAGGGGATCAACTGGTGGCCCAGTTCCGGCTCTTTGATCTCTTCTCGATGGATCAGATCGTCGGGCAGGAGCTGCGGGTGGACCGTCAGCATCCGCGTCTGGCCGCACACCGCTTTTCCGAGGAAGTCATCCGCTATCTGACCGGCACCCCCGGCATCGGCACGACAGAAATTGTCTTTTCGGCTGGCCCCATGGGTGAGAAGGAACTCTACATCGCGGATTACGACGGCGCCAATGTGCGTCAGATCACCCGACATGGCTCCATCTCCATCATGCCCAAGCTGTCACCCGACGGTAACCGCATTGCCTATCTCTCCTACAAAGACCGCTACTCCTTTCTCTACATCTATGATCGCCGTGACGGAGTCTCCGCCCCGCTGTCCCGTGAGGTCGGCCTGAACGCCGCGCCAGCTTGGGCGCCCAATGGCGAATACCTGGCGATGACCTTGAGTAAAGACGGAAACAGTGAAAT
>SKJD01000170.1 GCA_007116095.1 Candidatus Hydrogenedentota bacterium | reverse complement strand
GGTAACGGTATCCCATGTTAAATCAACGAACTGGTTCCCTGCCTTCGCAGGGATGACGTGGGTGGGAAACCCCACCCACGCGGGCGAACACAAGGTTCGCCCCTACGCTTCGTTATGAATTAACAAGATCGGTAATATCAGAACTGCACCCTTGGAATGTAACAATCAGGCGAAAAAGGGAAGACCACCTTATGCGGCGATTCAGACCCAGAGATTGCCCAGGTAGGGCGCGGTGTCCGAGAATCCGGAACGAGCAAGGCGCTGCAGCTCGGATTTGAAATCCGGGTAAAACGGCAGCCTATCCAACTCCGTCCAAGGCACAAAAGCGACTTCCACCAGGCGCGGGTCGTCACCCAATGTTGGCGTACCCGACAACAAATCCGCAGTGAAGCAGATGTTGACGATGTGACGTGAGGCATCCGGGGCAATCGCATCGGAGACCAACACCAGGTTGCGTGGCGCAATCCGGATAGCCGTTTCCTCCCATAATTCCCGGCTGAGGGCATCGCCAAGGCTTTCCCCCGGGTCCACCCCGCCACCGGGCAGCATCCAGTACCGACGTCCCGCTTTCTCATGGCAGACCAGCAAGACCGAATCGGCTTCTTCCACGATGGCGGCCACGCGAATACGCGGTGTTGCTGCTGTTGCAGGCGCAGGCGCAGTCTCTGGCGACATTGCCATTTCCCTTTTACGCATCGTCTTCTCCAGAAGTCGGGCCGGACGCTGCATCCGACGCCATGAACCCGACGATATAAGGCATCAGTTGCCCTTCCAGGGTACTGTCCAGCTCGGCCTCGATAAGGATATGGTTTCCTTCGTAATCCTGCTTGAGGATGCGGCCGCGTTTATGGATTTGGTAGACCCACTGCCCTTTGGACTGTGGGATGCGTAGGCGGGCGCGTCGATGCGTCGGCGACAACAAGGCCTCCACCCGCGCCAACAAATCATCCAGGCCTTGGCTCCGCAACGCCGACACCAACACAGCATCTTCGCGCTCAGCGCGATTCCGCCACTGGACTTGCTGTTCAGGCGACAAACGATCGACCTTGTTGTAGACGCGCAGGACCGGGACTTCGTCGGCCTTAATCTCTTCCAGCACGGTGCGCACAGCTATCACATGCTCCTCCAGCGCCGGATGCGAAACATCCAGGACCATTAGCAGCAAATCCGCCTCGTTCACTTCCTCCAGCGTCGCCCGAAACGCCGCCACCAGACTGTGCGGAAGTTTCCGGACAAAGCCCACGGTATCGGCGAGCAGGCAAGGACGCCCACTGGGCAGGGCGCAACGACGCACCCGCGGGTCCAGGGTGGCGAAAAGTTTGTCCTCCACCAGCACCCCGGCATGCGTCAGGGCATTCAGCAATGACGACTTGCCTGCGTTGGTGTAGCCGACCAGCGCCACCGTCCGCGTCAGCTCTTCATTTCGACGCTTGCGTTGCTCGACGCGGTGCTTGCGTACATTTTCCAGGTCATTTTGCAGGCGGTTGATGCGACGCCGAATCAGCCGGCGGTCCAGTTCGAGCTTCTGCTCGCCCGGTCCACGGATGCCGATACCGCCCTGCTGGCGCATGACGGCGCCCCGCCCCGCCAGCCGTGGCAGCAGGTACTGCAACTGCGCCAGCTCCACCTGCAATTTCCCTTCCCGCGTTTGTGCGCGCTGGGCGAAAATATCAAGGATGAGCTGGGTGCGGTCCACGACCTTGACCCCAAGGGCTTTTTCCAACTTGGCGGTCTGGGTACCGGTCAGGTCGGCGTCGAAGATAACGACATCGACCTCTTTGGCTTCGATAGCCCGCTGGATTTCCTCCAGTTTACCGGAGCCCAGCAAGGTGGCGGGATGCGGCGCCAAGCGTTGCTGGGTGCTGATCAGCACCGTCTCTGCGCCCGCCGTGGCGGCCAGTTGCTTCAGTTCCTCCAGCGACTCTTCCACTTCGAAATCGTCGTCCTGGGGAAGCACCACCCGCGCGAGGATGGCGCGTTCAATAACCGGGGGGTGCGGAATGGCAATAAGATCCGATGGATTGTGTTCCACGTTTACCTCGATTCTTTACCGGACACTACAGCGCGTGGCCGGAATTCGGCACGCACACGCCAGCCCTGTGGCAAGTCCAGTTGCTGCTTGCGTATATTTTTCTTGAATCGGGAGTCTGGGGCGATCCAAGGCTATAACAGCCCAAGTCGCCTGTCAGACCATTAGCGGAACCACAACTTCATCGTGTCATGCTCCTATGGTATGCGAGATATATCATCTGTACACAGTATACGCCATTATGCACATCCCGGGACAATATCGTTGCAGGCAAATTGCAATCGCTACTGAGCAAGCTGGCCACACAATTGGGTTTAACCACACGGCAACGGCGACAATGCTGCACAATTGCCGTCCATACCTTCACCTAGCATAAAAAAAACCGATATACCCTCCCGAAGGAGAACACATCGGCTCGAATTGAAAATGTTTTTCGAATTGCTGTACAGCAGTGTAAGCTTTGCCAGCCTCCGCGATTTACCGCTTGGAGAACTGGAAGCGCTTGCGGGCGCCCGGCTGGCCGTACTTCTTCCGTTCCACCTCGCGGGCGTCACGGGTCAGCAGACCGGCGCCACGCAGAGTGCTGCGCAGATTTTCGTCAATGGCAACGAGGCCCCGGGCAATACCCAGGCGCAGGGCTCCGGCCTGGCCGGACTTGCCGCCGCCATCACAACGTGCGCGTACATCATAAGAACCGGCGGTTTCGGTCACATCGAAGGGGGTCAGGGCATTCTGCACCAAGACTTCCCGCTCCAGGTAGGCGGTTACATCCTTGCCGTTGACAATAATCTTGCCGCTACCCGGCTTCAGGCGCACTCGGGCCGTGGCCGACTTACGGCGCCCGACTACGACAGTTTCTTTGGTATGAGGATCAATCGACATTCATCGGTCTCCGAATGTTACAGTTTAATGTATTGCGGGTTTTGCGCAACATGGGGATGCTCGTTACCTTCATAGACCCGGACGTGGCGCGCCATCTTCCGGCCCAGCCGGTTGTGCGGCAACATGCCCTTGATGGCCAGCGTCATCGCACGTGTCGGGTGCTTGGCGATCATCGTTTCATAGTTCACGCTCTTCAGGCTGCCGAGGTAACCGGAGTGGCGGTAGTACATCTTCTGCTCGGCCTTTTTGCCCGTGACCCGGGCCTTGGCGGAATTGATGATCACGACATTGTCACCACAGTCCAGGTAGGGGGTATATTGCGGCTTGTGCTTGCCACGCAGAATCTTCGCGGCTTCGGCTGCAACGCGCCCCAATACCTGTCCTTCGGCATCAATGACGTAGAGCTTGCGTTCTACTTCCCCTTCTTTGGGGACATACGTCTTCACGTGTATATTACCTCCAGATGGAATGCAATGCTTGGGGATAGCGCATGGGCGACATGCGCCTGGAATGATTTTAAGAGAAGTAACGGGTCTTAAATCATAGCAAGCGCACGCGCCAAATGTCAACCTGTGGTCGCGTTGAAAAATGCATTACCCAGATGTCCTGCTATGCGCCTCAGGCGTCCATGTACGGGATGGGCGGCGTCTTGCCCAGCAGGCGTGCGTAGACCGACAAGGCGCCGCGGTGATGCGCGGTGTGGTCGTCGGTCGCCATCAAAACCGCATAGCGCGGCATATTGCCCAGGATCGGCCCCGGAGGCGTCAATTCGGCCAGCCAGTCATCGTCCACTTCTTCCAGGGATGTGATAACCTGCTGAAAGGCGTCATCCAGATAGGTCACCGCATTCTCCAGCGAGTCAAAGGTATAAACCTTCTGCATGTGCGCCTCGAAATTGAGGTTGAAACTGCCCTTGAAAGCGCCATCGCGGAACCAGAGTGCGGTGTGCGCCACATGCGCCACCTGTTGCGCCACCGACATCGTCCCCTCCGCGGGGGTAAAGGTGCTGTCGGATTCCTCGAAAACACGGAGCACCCGCTTAAAGCATGCCTGGATAAAACGCAGACTGTTAATTACTTCCTGGACTTGCATGGCCATAATCGCGTCGCCTCCAATCAGGTATAGTATTTCCTACAATATAACAGGGACACGTGATGGCCTGGCGCCTGTCAGCGCTGGAGCAAATCACGTATCCGGCACCCCGCACCGGGGCAAAACGCAGCAATATTTTCTTCGGGCGTATTCTGGGGCACTTCACAGCCCGGCATCAGGCCGAAGCGTTGCCCGCCTTCGGCGATATTTTTCCGTGCGTGCGCGACAACATCGTCTATGGCGCCGTAACGCAGCACGGCAGCCGGGTCGAACTGGCCGAAGAGGGTGGTTTCTTCACCCAGCACTTCCCGCGCCCGGGGCAGGTCCACCATCCAGTCCAAGTCGACCACATCCGCGCCGGCGTGCTTCAATTCCGGGAGCAGGTGGTTGATGTTGCCGCAAATATGCAGCCGCACCTTCGCTCCGGCGTCGTGTATGCCCTGAAACAGGCGCTGCTGCCAGGGCAAGACCTGCTCGCGGTAGGTGTCGACGCTGATCAAGCTGCACGCGGCGTCGCCCACGCCGATCATGTCGGCCCCGGCGTCCACCTGCGCCTTGGCCCAGTCAATGGCATTGCCCATGGTGATTTCCGAAGCTTCGGCGAACATCTCCGGGGTCGTCAACAGGTCCATCAAGGCGGTTTCCAAGCTCCGCAGTGTGCAGTATTCCGCCAGCGGACCTTCCACCCAGCCCAGAATCGACACCGCGCCGCCGGTCTCCCGGTGAAAGGTCTCAATGCCCCGGAGCCGGTCCAACATGCGGGGCGCTTCGTCAATGGGGAAACGCCGCAGCTTATTTAGATCAGCATGCTCCTGCAGGAGATACGACTCCACCTTGCCCACCGAGTTCTCCCGAAAGGCGATCTTGGTCCCGTAATCACTGGTTTCCCGGTATGGATCACTGAGTGTCGTGAGTTGATCGAACTTGAAGCGTTCCCACGTCTTCAGGATGCTGTCCGTAAAAACCCGGTGCTCCTGTTGAAAAGCGCCATAGCTGTGGCCGGCATATTCCGCCGCCCAGGCCATAAATATCGGTACGACCGGGATGCGATCCACGGCCTCGCCTGCCATCGTGGCTTGTATACGTTCCAGACTGTTCATGGTTTCCCCCACATAACTTTTCGTCCGACCTCATTATTTCCCGCCATATTACATGATAACAACATCGTAACACCGGACCGGATCATTCCGTTATACTGCCGGCGGCCCCGCAGCATCCGGTACGATGGCATTGTGTGCACGCAAGGTAGCCCGGACGGCTTCCAAATCGCACTTCATGACACCGCAACCCTCGTCGATGGCCTGGGCCGCAAGCACCGCCGTCGCTTGCCCAAAAGCCATGCAGGAGGCCTGCACCCGGAGCGCTGAATTCGCTTCGCGATCACTCGACAGACTCCGCCCCGCCACCATGATGCGCTTGCTGCCTTTGGGCACAAAAGCGCCCCGGGGCACGGTGGGAAAGTTGCCTTCGGGCAAGGGGCGCGTATCGATGCCGCCACCTTCGGCGTAATGCAGGTCAATGGGATAAAAGCTGTAGCACAGCGCCTCTTCAAAGAGGCGGCCTTCGATATAATCCTGCGCGGTGATCTGGACCTCGCCCTCGATGGTGACGGTTTCCCGGATGCCGCATTCTGGCGCCATGTACTGGATCTCGAAGTTTTCCAGGCCCGGCTGGCGCCGCAGGAAACGGAAGATACGCAGCATGGAGAGTCGGGTATCCATCTCCGCCACGCTACGTCCAGCACTGGTGCGGCCGTCCACGTCAATGATGTGGGTGCAATTATCGCCCCTGGCATTTAGAAAATGCACGATATTGTTGCGGACAAAGGTCTGGTCAATACGCAGCAGCTCACCTTCCTCCAGGGCCAGACTGAAGGCCTGCCGAAGCTCGGCGGTGTTCACATCCGCCAAATCATAACCGGTGAGGGTCAGGATGAGTGTGCCAGGCTGCTTGATGGCTTCGTCCACCACCGGATAGCCCGCCATCTTCACGGCATTGGCGTCGCCGGTAGCGTCAATGAGGGTGCGTGTGTGAATACGATGCAGGCCAGCCTTGGTGCACAGGGTCACCTCAATGATATCGTCTTGCTCCTTGACCGCCGCC
>SKJD01000493.1 GCA_007116095.1 Candidatus Hydrogenedentota bacterium | reverse complement strand
GCCACCTGGACATCGTGGTGGACTTTCCGCCAGTGGGCGAAAAGCTCTATGTCATCACGCCGGAGGCGGACAGCAGCCTGCCTGTTCGTCCTGCGCATACCACGCCGACGCTCCACCATCTAGACGGCCCCTTCGACTACACCCTGGGCGAACCGAATGTCTGCGTACTGGACCGGGCGGAATACCGCATCGAGGACGGGGACTGGCAACCGGAGCGGGAAATCCTGAAGGTGGACCGGGCGGTCCGCAACGAGCTGGGGATGGACCTGCGCGGCGGCGAGATGGTGCAGCCCTGGTATCGCAAGAAGTTTCATCCCCCGCTCCAACCCAAGGCGAAGCTGGGACTGCGCTTCCGGTTCCAGGTGAAGTACCTGGAGGGCAACAACCACGAGCTGGTGATGGAGACGCCGGAGAAGTTCCGCATTACGGTGAACGGTAAGCCGTTCAGCCAGGAAAACGTGGCGGGCTGGTGGATTGACGTCGCCTTCAAACGCATTCCCCTGCCCAACGACTTGTTGCAGGGTGGTGAGAATGTCGTCGAGCTGGAATGCGACTTCCACGAGCACGTGGACCTGGAGGCGCTTTACCTGCTGGGGAACTTCGGCGTGGCCATCGACGGAACCACGCGCACCCTGGTATCCCTGCCAGAGCATATCGCCGTGGGCAGCCTGGTGGACCAGCATCTGCCGTTCTACTCCGGCCCGATTACCCTGAAACTGTCCGTGCTGCAGGGACTGGAAGGCCATGATCAAGCCGTGCTCTCGTTGCCGAAGTACCAGGCGGCCTGCCTGAAGGTCAAGGCGGAAGGGCAGGAAAGCCAGATCATCGCCTGGCAACCCTACGAAGCCGACATCACCCAAGCCGTGGCGGCGGGGAACCCCATCGATCTGGAGGTGATCCTCACCCGACGCAACCTTTTCGGCCCACTGCACCAGGCGCCCCTGGACACCCCGGGCTACGGACCGAACAACTTCATCTCAAAAGGCGACAACTGGAGCGAGGACTATATGCTCTACCCCAGCGGCATCCTCGAACGTCCGGAACTCAAGCTCCGGAAGCTGGAAGGCTGATTCGCAAGAACACGACACAACCCCAGGGCAGGTCCAGACCCAAGGGTCAAAACCTACCCTGGGTTTTTTGTGGCGTATTTTTGAATCACGGATGTCCCGGATGTGAATGAATGAACATGGATAAATTTGATAAACGAAATGCTTACCCATCCGTAATTCAGATGCCCGTATGTCTTTGCTTCCTTACTATCACCAGCGCGAATAATAAGGATTTTTGCGCCTGCGGCGCTCGAAATTTATTTTTCCCGGCGCGTGGGATTGTGCTATAATCCAAGAAATCCCTAAACACCAACTTGTACCGTGTGCGGCCCGGGGCAACAAAAGTATTACATTTTTCTCTCGGGGGTAGATGCCCGTTCCGGCCGTAACGATTCACCAAGCGAAGGAGATCACTACCATGCCGCTTGTACCTATGCGACAAATTCTCGATGAGGCCGCCAAAGGCGGTTATGGCGTCGGCGCGTTCAACATCAACAACATGGAGCAAATCCAGGCCATCATGATGGCGGCGCAGGAAACGAAGAGCCCGGTCATCATGCAGGTGAGCCGCGGCGCCCTGAAGTATTCGAACGACCTGTATCTTCGCCGCCTGGTGGATGCCGCGGTGGAGTTGAATCCAGATAATCCGATCGCCTTGCACCTGGACCACGGCAACAGCTTTGACACCTGCAAGCGCGCCATCGACCTGGGCTTCACCTCGGTCATGATGGACGGCTCGCTGGATGAAGACGGCAAGACGCCGAACACCTATGAAAAGAACGTGGACGTAACCCGCCGCGTGGTCGACCTGGCCCATCCGCTGGGCGTGACGGTCGAGGGCGAGCTGGGCTGCCTGGGCGGCATCGAAGACGGCCATGGCGCCGGTATCGCCGTCGATGACACCGAGCACCTGACAGACCCGGCTGAAGCCGAAGACTTCGTGGCCAAGACCGGTGTGGACGCGCTGGCGGTGGCCATCGGCACGAGCCACGGCGCCTACAAGTCCCTGCGCAAGGACCCGAAGACCGGCGAAATGCTGCCGCCGGCCCTGGCCATGGACCGCATCCATGAAATCCACAAGCGCATGCCGAACTGCCACCTGGTGATGCACGGCTCGAGCTCGGTGCCCAAGGAGCTGGTGGACCTGATCAACCAATACGGCGGTAACATGCCTGACACCTACGGCATCCCCGTCGACCAGATTCAGGACGGCATCAAGCACGGCGTGCGCAAGGTCAACGTCGACACCGACATGCGCCTGGCGATGACCGCGGCGATTCGTAAGGTCTTCACGGAACAGCCCGAGAAGTTCGACCCGCGCGATTACCTGACCCACGCCCGCGCCGAAGCCGCCAAGATGTACAAGGAACGCATGCTGGCCTTCGGTCAGGCCGGCCACGCGGCTGATTTCAAGCCGATGACCCTTGAAGAGATGATCAAGGTCTACGAAAGCGGCGAGAAAATCCAGGCCTAAGGCTCGCGCAAGCCACGTAAGGCATTTCACTGAGCCCATGTAGCCCAGCCCGATGCCTGCGGCTGGACCACCCATAACCATTGCTGTGATCCGCGCCCCGGACATCCTGTGTTCGGGGCGTTTTGCGCCGGGCGAAGCCCGCCTGCCGGAAATACTTGCAGTAGCGAATGAAAAATGGTTAAATAGTGTTTTCGCGTGAGTACGACCAATGGAGCATATCAAATGAAACATATACGAACGATTTCTACGGCCCGTGCAGATGCGTTTACCGATTTCTGGAACGCCATTTGGCGCGCCTGGCGCGACTTCCGCTTCCAGAAGAAGAATGAGATGGGCATCTAGGCCCTGCAATCGCTTTCAGGCCGGAGCAAGTCTGTGTATTTATACACGTTCGTTTCTGCTCCGGCCTGTCTTGTAAAGGATCACGGATTACCTCCGGATCTTGCTGCTATCATGATTTTCCACGCCGCATGAGGAACGCCGATTCTCGACCATGATCACACTGGATGACGGCTACATACGCATGGCGGAACCGGACGATGCCCGGGCATTGTGGCGTCTATATTACGACGGCCATCTGCGGGCGAGCCTGCTGGACACCCTGTACGAGCGGATGCTCCCGACGGTGGACGAACTGCATGAGATGCTGGGTCGGGCGGAGATTACCCAGGGCAACCTCTTCGCCATTGAGGACATAAGCGGGGAGGTCGTCGGGTTCTGCAACCTGCGCGGCATGACCAAGGCCTCGGTGGTCGGGGATTTCATGCTGATGTTCCATGACCCCGCGCAATTCCATACCCCCTTGGCGGACAGCATCCACCAATTCACCTGGGAACGCTCGTTCGAGATGGCGCAGCGCAAGCGTATCCATGCCCCCTGCCTGCGCTGTGAGGAGGCATTCCGGGCCTATCTGCTGCGGCACGGCTTTGAGAGCGTCGGCGTGCAGCGGGAAGTGCTCCACGCCCAGGGCGCCTGGCAGGATTTGGAAACCTTCTCCCTGGAATCGCCGCTCTGGCAAGCAACCGATTAGGAAGCCCCGCACACGATGGCAATTACGACCGACTCCTACCTGCGACGGGCAGAACGCGAAGACCTGGACACGGTGGTGGCCTGGATGGAGGATACGGATTTCCAGCATTTCCTCTACGGCGACCCGACCCGTTCGCCCAAGCAAATCCGCGAGCAGATCGTCTCCATGCTGGGGCGCTCGGTCGGCCACACCATGCCGGGCGGGCTTTATCTCATCATCGACTCGCCTTCGCAAGGCCCGATGGGCATGATTTCCCTTCAGAAGATAAGCTGGCGGAACCGCTCATGCAGCCTGGACTTCTACCTGGGCGTCAAGGCGATGCGCAACCACATGGTCACGGCCATAGCGGTCTACCGGGCGCTGGAATACTGCTTTGACGAGCTGAACCTGCACCGCGTCAGCGCGTATATCTATGCCTTCAACACGGCCTCCTGGCGGATATTCGAGAAGGCCGGAGCCCGGCGGGAAGTCCATCTGCGCAACCACATCTACCGGGACGGCGTCTGGTACGACATCTACGGCTACGGCCTGCTGCGCCGGGAGTTTGAGGCTGCAAAAACAACGATATCCCGCCTTAAGAGCGCTTCGCTGGAGCATATGATCGCGCAGTTGGCCGAAGCGGCGACATCGGCGAAGGATGCCGATGCATCGAAAAGCACGGCGCAAAGCGGGGCGACGGCGCAGTGAGCTGGTGGGTCACGTTATTCCTGTTGTTTTTCACGGCCTATTTCCTGCACGCCCTTCATGGCAACCTGCGTGATGAAAACCCGGAGCCGATGACGGCGCCCGGGCCGAATGTCTACCTGTTGCAGTCGCCGCTTTTTCTGTTGGCCATCGTCCTCGCCGCCGGAGAAGGCTTTCTGGGGCGGGGCCTGATCTCACCGCCACATATTTTACTGGGTATCCTCGCGGGGCACCTGACCTTTGCGGTCTCGGTCTGGGTGACCCACCGAAACAGCCGGGACGCCTGGCAACACTTCACTCATATCGGTCCGATCCTGCATTTTTTCAAGGAAAGCCCGGCCCTGCTCCTCCGCTTCCTCTTCATCAGCGTGGTGGAAGAAATCATCTACCGGGGCGCGTTGCAACCACTGCTCATCGCCTGGACCGGCAGCCCAGCCTGGAGCATCTTGCTGGTTGCCATCCTGTTTTCTATGGTACACTGGCATTTCTTTCGCAACCGGGCGCCGGATTCCCTGGAGTTTCTGGCGTTTTCCGTGTTGCTGGGGGTGCTCTTCCATCTCACCGGCAATCTCGCGCTGGTGATCATGATCCATACCTTGCGCAACCTCGAAATCGTTTATCTGGAGTATCTTGTGAAACTGGAAGCATACAACGACGAAGCCCGGGCGCTGCAATCCATCGAAGCGCGCTATCTGCGGCACGCATCGGAGGAAGCATGACGCCGGATTCGGGTTCCCTGGTCTCGCTGGACGGCATTCACAAGACTTTTTTCACCCGGCATTTCTTCTATCGGGAGAATGACGATGCCCGGCGACGGATTTATGTGAAAAAAGAGGTGCACGCCGCGCAGGACATCAACATCGACATCGCGCCGGGCAAGATTTTCGGCCTGTTGGGTCCCAACGGCGCCGGGAAGACCACCACCGTAAAGATGATCTCCGGGCTGGTGAAGCCGGACAAGGGCGCGGTATGGGTGGAAGGCATCAACGTCGAGAAATCGCGCAAGGAAATCCTCAAGCGCATCGGCGTGGTGCTGGAAGGGACGCGCACGACGATCTGGCCGCTAACGCCCATGGAGAATCTGCGCTATTACGGCAACCTCAAAAACGTGCGCGGCAGTGTGCTGAAGAAGCGGGCCCATGAGCTGCTGGATTTTATCGGGCTAAGCGAGAAGAAGGACGTGCAGGTGCGGCACATGTCGCGCGGACAGAAACAGAAGCTGGCCATCTGCATCGCCCTCATCGCCGACCCGAAGGTCATCCTGCTGGACGAACCGACCACGGGCCTGGATGTGCAGAGCAGCCGCGCCATCAAGGACAAGATCATCGAGATGACCCGGGAGCATGGCAAGGCCGTACTGGTCACGACGCACGACATGCACGTGGCCCAGGAACTCTGCGACACCATCGGCATCATCGACCAAGGCAAGCTGGTGACCTGCAAGCCGATGAACGAGCTGATCGAGGTCTTCAGCGAATCGGTTTTCGAATTTCGTGTGGACGAAGCGCCGCTGCTCGATCCCCTGCGCGCCATCCCGGGGGTGGTGCAGGCGGAGGTGGAGAATGGAAACCAGTCCAACACAAAACTGCTGGTGCTCCACTTGACGCCCAAGGAAGAATTCCGTTCGGAAGCCCTGTACAACGTGGTCACGCATTTGCGGGACTGTGGCATCCAGCTCCACAGCATCAACCAGCGGCAGCAGAATCTGGAGAGCGTCTTCCTGCAACTGACGACCAGCTCGATATAGGATACCCGCAACACGACGCGATACAACAAGCCGACGGAGGTCCAGGAAATGGAAGAAAAGATATTGTATGAAGACCATCCCTCGATGTTCCGGAATCATCCGGTGTGGTTTGTTTTATGCCTGGTATTGAGCCTGGTGCTGGTCGGCCTGGTCCTCTTGCTGTACTGGTGGCTACAGGTCCTGGCCACGAAGTTGACCGTGACAGATCACCGGACCATACTGCGGCATGGTCTGCTGTCCAAGCATGTCAATGAGGTCTACCACAGCGACATCCGAAACGTGCAAATTCGCCAGACCTTTCTGCAACGGCTGCTGGATGTCGGGGTGATCGCTATCGCCTCCGCGGGTAGCGGCGCCGCCGAAATTGTCGTCGAGGGTATGCGGTCGCCAGGCAAGATCAAAGCGATCCTGGACCAGGGACGCCGCGAAAGCCACACGAGTGAATGACGGTGTGCAGGAGTAGCAAAGCTTGCTTTGCTTAAACCGAACGAAGCAAGCATCGTTGCGCCGGACACCGGAGTAGCAAAGCTTGCTTTGCTTGAACTGAACGAAGCAAGCATCGTTACTCCCAGACACCGGAGTAGCAAAGCTTGCTTTGCAAGAACTGAACGAAGCAAGCTTCGTTACTCCTTTGTTCTGGAGTCGCAAAGCTTGCTTTGCTCCCTTCGCCATATAGGATAGGTACATGGGGTTTTTCTTAGTCATGAAGGCCGAAATTATTCGGTCGCTCATCATCATGCGGCGCTACTGGTTCCGCACCCTGACGGGTATGGCCATCGGCTACGGCATGCTGATGGTGCTCATCATCGGGTTTATGTCCAGTCGCGACACGATCACCGACGCGGTGGACGGTCGTTTTGCCGATCCGACCACGGCGACCAATTTCGTGCTCGGTTTCATCCTGGGCATGTTCGCCTTCGGCGTGGTCGGCATGTTCACCCAGGGCATCCAGGGCATGGCGCAGAGCGGGGTGCTGGAACAGCTTTGCATGAGCCCGCACGGCCTCATTGTGAATTTCCTGGCGAAGGCCACGGTCGGCGCGGTGACCTCGGTATTCTACTCCGGGATCATGGTCTGGCTGGTCACCATTTCGGTCAACGGGGTGCTGTACTTTGATGCCTTTCCAGTCATCGTGCTACTTACCCTGACCTTTATCAACCTGCTGGGCTTTGGCTTCATGATGGGCGGGCTGACCCTCGTCTTCAAGCAGGTCGGCCAGGTGGCGATACTCATCCGGATGGCCCTCTTCGCCCTCGCCATCTTCGCCCGGGAGGAGCTGCTGGAAATCAACTTCCTAATCTCCGCCGTGATGCACGCCCTACCGATCACGGACGCGGCCATCTGCCTCAAGTACGTGCTGATCTACGACCAGGGGGCGGTCAACGGCGAGTATGCCTCGGTCTTCACGCATCCCTCGTTCTACTTCCTGATACTGAACTGCGTCGTCTGGACCAGCATCGGTATCGCCTGCTTTAAGGTCATGGAAAACTGGAGTCGCTCGCGGGGCACCCTGGGGACCTACTGAGCATGGCGCGCAGTTACTTCCATCGCTTCGAATCGGACGGGAAACGCTTTGTCATCGACGAGCAGACCTGCTTCTGCTTCGAGTGCGACGACATCTCCTGGGATGTGCTGGCCTATTACCCCGAGCGCACGATCAGCGCGATCAAGCACGAACTCCGGGACCGACACAGCCCCGAGGAAATTGACGAGGTGGTTGGTGAGCTGGAATGGCTGCGCTCGACCAAGGCCATCCTGCCCGCCCCGAAAGTCGAAGAATTGCAGAAGCAATTCACGCTGAACAAGGACCTCCACAGCCTGGACTTGATGCTGCGGTCGGAAGTGGAAGATACGACGCCGCAAGCACAGGTTCCGGCCTCTCCACCATCAATCTGGTCGCGTCTTCGCGGCAAAGCTACCGGACCCGACGCTCCCAGGCAACGCCTCGACAACAACTGGGAACAGCGTATTGAGGCGGCGCTGAAGCTGCTTTTTGCGCGCTCGGGACACGACAACACCCCCACATTGCACCTGTGGCCTGACGACGCCCTGTTGCAATCGGCGCATGCGGAACTCGCCACACAGATCACAGCGCAGTTACAGGTCGCCGCGAGTACAGGGAAGCAATTGACCCTGGCGGTGTGTCGAGACGCTGGCCTGATCGACAGCGCAGCAACCTCGCCATTGGCGGGTCAGCAAATCTGCGTCGAGCTTGCCTTCCGCCTGGACCCGAATGCGGAGGAGGACGGGTTGTCCGAGCAAGCGGTGGCGCAACGCCTGCAACGGCTGGCCGCCCTGCGTTGCGAACGCCCCAAGGACCTGGGCAAATTCGTCGGGGAGAAATCGGCTCCGGACCAGAGTCGCATCATACTGCGGCCGGGCTCCTGTGATTTTCAGGCGGCGCTCACAGCCCTGCTCGACACGGGCTTGCAGCATGTGGCCCTGGACCTGGAAGGCGCGTATCTGGCGCTGGGCCAAGATGAAGCGCTGGCGCTGATGGGCAACCTGAAGGCGGTCGCGGAAGATTACGCCGCGCGCCTGCTGAAACGCGAGAATCTCCGTATCGAGCCGTTGGCCGGGCTCTTCCGACAAATCTACGAGGGCCAGGCGCAATTGCGGGGCGATCCCACGGGCTTGCAGCATCTGGCGATTGATGCGGAAGGCCAGCTCTTCCCCGGCAGGCCCTTCTTCGCGCAGCCCGATTTCCGCTGTGGCGACCTGAATACGGGCGCGTTTGACGCGGGACGGCTGGGGCGCTTCGAGGATGTCGGGGCGCTGACCACGCCGGACTGCATGCGTTGCTGGGCGCGGAGCCTCTGCGGCGGCGGGTATGCGGCGGTGCATCAGGCTTGGCGCGGGGATTTTCGGCAACCCGATACGACCTGGTGTGACGCGCAACGGCGTTGGCTGGAGGCGGCTATCGTCGCCTTCAACCGCCTGTCGGCGGAGGGCGTGAACTTCACCCGGGTCTACGACGCCTTGCAACAACCGGCCAACACTTCCGTGTGGAAGATGCTCAAGGCGGCCTGGCAGACCCGTATTGTGCCGCGCCCCATTCACGAATCCGACGCGGCCATGCTGCAATCCTGGGAGAACTGGAACAGCGCCGCCTATTTCCTCTGCAACGAAAGCGGCTTGCTGCTGGCGACGCAGTACGACCGGGAGATGGACTCGCTGCATCCGCGCAGCGCCGACCAGGAGTATATCCTGACCCGCCGAAACGGCGCACCGATGGGGCTGCTCAAGATTAGTCCCTCCCAGGTCCCTGTGGGCCTGTGGATCTGGATACACTTCCGCGACCCCGCCGACTACGCCAACCCGGCTATCCAGCAATCTTTCCGCCGGATCATGGACGAGTTGACCGCGAAACAAAAGTCATCCGGCGCGACCGCCCCCACCCTCTTCACCCCCGTTGGCCCAGACGATCAGGGCCTGGACGCCTTCCTCGAAGCGCTGGGCTTTACTCACGCGGGCGTGCAGCAAGAAGCCCTCTACCTCCACGGCGCCTACCGGGATGTCCGGCTCTTCACCCTTTCCCTGCAATAGCAACCGCGCCGCCGCAGTCCGTAGGACGCACACTGAATGTGCGACCGGGAAACAACGGCGACGCGACGCGACTTATCTCATTCCGTGACTCAACTGGCGGCGTGGGTAATGAAAGCCATGTACGGGTTGACCGGGAAGTACTGGCTGGGATAGCGCTCAAAGACCACATGCCCGTCCATATACAGCACATTGGAGCCACTGGGCGCATGGTTGAAACGAGACACTTCCACACTGAGCACATCCCACATCACCGGCAATTCCGACTGCGCCATGGCCGACGCCGCCGGATTGTTGATGTCGGTGATAAAAAGGCGCTCGGCCCCTTCCTGCAAGCGTATCAAGGGCAGGATACCCTGCTCGGGATGGCGCAGGAAATGCTGGGAAAAGGGGTCCTCAAACATCGGCCAAATCGCCTCGACCACATCGCGGATGCCGCCGGAAGAATTGGGGTTAAAATCCGGCGATTCGGGGTTGAATCCCGGCCATCCCAGCAGGAAGCGGTTGTCCTTGGGCGCTACATAGCCCAGGTAGGCATAGGAGTTGTCGCCGTATAATGCAAAGTTGCCACAGCCTGTTCGGGAATCGAGGTCAAGATTGCCATTGGCGTCCATCCAGCTCTGATCACCCCCGGGTTGCAGCAATGCATCCCGGTCGGGGTCCGACGGACAAATCATTAGATTCACATCATTCAGGTACTCCGGATAGATCGCAAGCGCATCGGGCATCCAGACGTGGTTGCGATCGACCAGGTTCGGGTTGTAATCGCATAGCCGCACCTTGGGCGGATAATGTCCCCGGTTCTCTCCCGCGTACATCTTGAAGACCAATCCCATCTGGCGCAAATTGTTCGCGCAGGAGGCGCGGCGGGCGGCCTCACGGGCACGGGCCAGGGCCGGGAGCAGAATCGCCGCGAGAATGGCGATGATGGCAATGACCACGAGCAGTTCAATCAACGTAAAACCTTGTTTTTTAGACATTACAATGCTCCTTATTTTTCTACCCGGAAATGACGGCGCACACCGGCATTAACTTATCTGGGTTCTGTAGTAATCATGGGCTGGCCATCGACATCGCGCATCAGGCCGTAGGCCCAGTGCATCAGGTCATCGGGGTGCTCCGCCAAGTGCGCCCGGAAGGCGTCCGCGTCAAAAAACTCCGCAGGCTGCGGCCCGGCATAGGAGAGCACGACATCAATGGACTCCCCATTTGTGGGGTTCCAGTACGTCAGGCGCACGGGCAGACGGCTGTCGCGCAAGGCCCAGATGCGCAACCAATCGTCCTGGGCTTCCTGGGCGAAGTCAAAAACGATCAGGTCCTTGGAAATGCTTGCATTTTCATTGGGCAAGGGCGCCGAGAGCGCGCCTTCCATCGGCAACGCCTGCACCAGAACCTCCAGCGAAAAGTGCTGAGCCTGGCCAATTTCTTCGATCACTTCACGAATAATGTCCTGGGCTCCCAGCGGATCGGAGGGCAATCGCTCTCCGTCAGTAAATGGGATGATGGTGTGGATATTAAAGACATCCCCGAACAGCATGGCATTGCCCGCCCGAAAACGAATTTTCCCATCTTCCTGGAGCCAAAGCTCCGATTGTGTAATCGATTCCAGGGGAGAAGACTTCACGTAAATCGTCGCATGCACATAATCGACCGTGCTGAAGCGCTCCGCGACTTCGGCCCAGGTCGGTGGGGTATTGCCGCCGAAGGTAAAGAAGGCCAAAGCAATTACCAGCAATATCATCGCCAGGCTGTAGGCCCAGCCGCTGCCTTGGGGCAACAGACACTGCCAGAGGGGACGACGCCTTCGCGCGCCCAGCAGCGTTCCAAAGGCGTCGATGCGGCCGCCCAGTTTCCGCGCCAGGGCTGGCGGTACGGGCTTGTCCAGATGCTGTTGCACGTTCCGCTGAATCATGGCGTCCAACCCCTCCCCGTTGTAGCTTGAAGATGATGCGTGTTTGTCGTTGTGCGAATGCATGGCGTCTCTTTCTTTCGGCATGATGCGGTTCCTTGATGCTTCCGGGCGCGTATCCCCGGCATCTATCGTCCACGGCCCTCCGCGGGCAGTTCCTCCGGGCGTAAATCCAGCATACGGGGCAAACGCTCCCGCAGCCGCTCCCGTCCCCGCGCCACATGCTTGCGGGCAGTCACCTCAGTACAACCCAGTATCTCGGCGATCTCCGTGTAGGAGCGCTCCTGCACCAGGCGCAGCAATACGGCGACTGATTGTTGGCGGGAAAGTTGTGCTATGGCGCGCAGGATGATGGACTCCTGCTCCCGCCCGGCGACAATGTGATCCGGGCGAGACGCCTTGCCCCGGGGCAGGAACTGCTGGAAGAATTCCTGTCGCTTCCGCCGGCGTATCTTGCGCCGCAGTACGTCGTAGGCGGCGTTGTGACAGATGCGCAGGACGAGGGCCTGCGGGTTGTCGTGTGTGCAGACCCGGTCGAATTTGCGCCAGAGCACGGCCAGGGCTTCCTGCATGGCCTCTTCGGCGTCCTCTTCGTCCTGGGTCACCTGCCACACGACGCGGATCATCTGATCGCGTATGGGGGCTATCAGGGTTTCGTAGTCCCTGTAATAATTGGATTCGCTGTCATGCATAGTATATATTCGTATTTATCCGATATGAACGGCCTCAGCAGGCCAAGTGCCGCGTTAGAATTACCCCAATAGACGCCGTGTGCGGCCCCCTTGTGGACATGACCTGCAAACTGGGGTTGATTATACGGAACCCGGAGCCGACTATGGTGCGGTGGCTGGGCTTTGAATTAAACCTCTGAGGAGATAATCAACATGCAATACACCCGCAGAACCTGGATGGCGACGAGTGGTATGGCTGTGGCGGCGGGACTGGGACTGAACCTGGGCGGCAGCAGGCGCGCCGCAGCCACCCCGAACTATGAAGTGCTGGAAACCAACATCATCTCGCGACAGAACGACAAATTCCATGGCTGGCCAACGGTCACAAGGCGCGCCAATGGCGAATTGCTGGTGGTGTGCAGCGGCGGTCGCGAGGGGCATGTCTGTCCCTATGGCCAGATTGAGTTGATCCGCTCTTCGGACGACGGCGCCACCTGGTCGGACGTGGAGTTTCTTTACAAGAACGAGCGGGACTGCCGGGATGCCGGGGTGATTGAGACGCCCGAAGGTACGTTGCTGGTAAATTTCTTCGACTCCATGGCCTGGATCGGCGTCTTGCGGGACTGGGAAGCGGAACTGGAAGAAGGACAGGAGCCCTGGGCCCAGATGCAGCGCTGGCAGGCCCTTCGGGAACAGTTCCCCGAGGAAGAACGTGATTCCGGCGTGGCGCGGCAGTGGATGCTGCGTTCGACGGACGGTGGCGCCACCTGGTCCGATGCTTACCAGACACCCCTCGGAAGCCCGCACGGCCCCTGTGTGCTGGACGATGGCAGCCTCCTCTTCGTCGGGAAGGACTGGGAAGACGAGCAGGTCATCGGCGCCTGCCGCTCGACCGACGACGGCCTGACCTGGGATTGGGTGGCCGATCTGTCTGTGCGCGAGGGCGATACACTGGGCAATTACCATGAATACCACGCGGCGCAGGCGGCCGATGGCCGTATCGTAGCGCAAATCCGCAACCACAACCCCAATGATAGGCATGAGACCCTGCAACTGGAATCGGAGGACGGCGGCCAGAACTGGACCGAACCGCATGCCAACGGTGTATGGGGCTTCCCCTCGCACCTGATGCGGATGTCGGACGACCGCCTGCTCATGACCTACGGCCACCGCCGCGCTCCCATGGGGAACCAGGCGCGGATCAGTGAAGACCACGGCGAATCCTGGTCCGAGGCGTTGCTCCTCTCCGACGATGGCCGGGGCGACCTGGGCTATCCCAGCACGGTCGAGCTGGCCCCCGGCGAATTCCTCAGCGTCTGGTACGAGGGCACGCCGGAGCAACACATGGCCCAATTGCGCCAGGCCCGCTGGCGTTTGCAGGGCTAAGCCGCGTTCCAATCCTGCATGCTACGACGCTGGGCGGTATTCCGGGATACCGTCCTTTTTTATGGGGGGGATATTCGCAGTTGGAACCAATTGACGACAAACTGTATAAATTAAGATGCCACAGCCGCATTTCGGGGAAGGGGACTTGCTGCGTGTAACATACACGTATACATGCGGCGCCCATTGCCGATCTGTGCGCTGTGTTCGGTCGTTTTTTTTCGCCCGCATCATCCAAGAAAGGAATCACTTTATGTTCCAGCGTTTTTTGTGTATCTTTTTCATTGCAGGTATCTTGTGTACGGGATTCATTTTTCCCGGCGTCGCTCAGGCGGAACCGCGCTTACAGCCCTATGCGGACAATCCGTTTTATCTCGCCTGGGACGGCGTTCCGGTCTTTCCCGTCGGCGCCGCCGGCATCCATAGCTGGTACCCCCTCAGCGGCTTCGATGGAGTGCCCTACCAGGAACAAATTGAGCGCCTGGCCGCCGCGCTGGAAGGCATTGACAGCCCGCATGTTTGCGGCTTCGTGCGCTGTCTACCCTATTCGCCGGTAACCACCGGGGAGCACAGCGGGGAAGTGCTTCAACCCTGGTTGCTGACGGAGGACGGGCGCTATGACCTCACGGAGTTCGCTCCTGAATGGGAAGCGCGGCTCCGGGACTACCTGCAGATGGCGCTGGACCGACGCATTGTGGTTTCGCTGGAAGTCTGGGATGACTGGTCGCTCACCCGCGGTCCGGGCGGCGCCCACAATCCGGGCGAAGACAGGGTTTGGAACATCCACCCGTTCAACCCAGAAAACAATATCAACTACGACGATAGTGTCTTGCCCGCCACGACGGAGCGCTGCAATCCCCCCTTCTACCGCAGCATCCCGAGCCAGGACGACAATCCCACCGTGCTCGCGCTACAACAGCACTACGCAAACCGGCTTCTGGATATAGCCGCCGATTACCCCAACACGTTCATCAATATCTCCAATGAGAGCCGCGCCTCGCTGGAATGGAGCCGCTACTGGGCGGCCTATATCCGTGAACATGCAGTCCCCGGCACAATGATTGGCGACATGCCCTCGACCAACCGCCGGGACGGCCAGGGCGAATGCGACGCCGAGCTGAATCCCCTGACCCTGAGCACGGACCCGTTATATGACTTTGTGGACATCGCGCAGGGCGTCTCCCGCCATGAATTCGGATCGCCACAGCGCCAGGCGCTTAGCGGCGGCGAACGCATCCGGATGTACCGCCAGGCCATGATCGACGCGGACACCCGCCGGCCATTGGTTGTCTCCAAAGACTATTCGAATTACGGGCTGGAAGGCGATATCGTGTTTTGGAGCCGCTTTGTCGGCGGCGCCTCGAGCACGCGCTTCCATCGTCCCTGGGGAGAGCATGCTGAAATGATGGTGCAGTACCAGCATGAGGCAGCTGAACGCCTGGGCCGTTTCATCGCGGATATTCCGTTCTGGACCATGGCCCCCATGCAGGAACTGGTGACCCAGCTTCCCGAAGGCGCGGGAGCCAATGTGCTGGCCGCACCGGAAAGCCATGTCGTCATCCAATTGCTGGGCGGCGCGGAAGGCGATACATTGCAAGTTGACCTCGGGGCCGGAACCTGGGCGATGCGCTGGATTGACCCGGCCACCGGCGCGGAACTCGCATCCGGAGAAATAACCGCCGATGGCGCGCCTCTCCCCATAGAGATTCCCGGCGATCTGGAACACCGGATTCTGCATCTGGCACACAATGGGTAACACGCCACTCCGAAACCGGAAATAGTCCGACATAACTTGTCTCAGCATAAAAGAATGCGTATTATTGCTAAAGGGAGGAGCGGCCCGGCTGCGTAGCCTGGCCGTTCTTATTACGATTCAGTATATTTAAGAGCAACGTTATCAATGGGGTATTATTCATTATGAGCTCAGGTATGACCCGAAGAAATTTTCTCGCTGCGACCGGTCTTGCCGCCGCGCCGCTAATTGTGCCGTCCAGTGTTTTCGGCCAGAACGCACCCTCCAACCGCCTCAACATCGGCTGCATCGGCGTGCGGAGCATGGGACACGCCAACATTAACCAAAGCATCAATTTCCCGGACGTACGCATTGCCGCGCTCTGTG
Source organism: Candidatus Hydrogenedentota bacterium (assembly GCA_007116095.1). Classification (GTDB taxonomy): domain Bacteria; phylum Hydrogenedentota; class Hydrogenedentia; order Hydrogenedentales; family SCBR16-9; genus SCBR16-9. The sequence goes on along the minus strand of SKJD01000493.1, from coordinate 4,825 downwards.
ACATTGACAGCCACCTTCTCGCAGAGCGTATGGGACAAATCCACGCGCATTACGACAATGAGGATTGTCGGGGCTATAGCGACTACCGTGAGCTCCTGGAGCAGGAAGACCTGGACATTGTCATTATCGCCACGCCGGACCACTGGCATGCTCCCATCGGCATTGCCGCGGCCCGGAAGGGGTTGGACGTGTACGGTGAAAAGCCACTCACGCACACCCACGCCGAGGGCAAAAAACTGGTTGCCGTGACGCAGGAAGAAGGAACCATTTGGCAGACCGGTTCGCAGCAGCGTAGCCAGGGGCATTTTCGGCGCGCGGCCGAAATTGCGCAAAGCGGCGTACTGGGCGACATCACCTTCGCCGAAGTCGGCCTGCCCTCGGGGCACATCTATCCCCCCGCCGATGGGGATTTTGACGTACCCGATCACATTGACTATGACATGTGGTGCGGCCCAAGCCCAATGATCAAGTTTCACCCCCAACGTTTGCACTGGGACTGGCGCTGGCACTATCACTTCGGCGCCGGACAGATGATGGACTGGATCGGCCACCACAACGACATCATGCACTGGATGATGGGCCTGGAAAACACGAGCCCGGTAGAAGTTCAAATGACAGAGTATGACCGCCCTCAAGACCAATCGGTCTGGAATGCGGCATTCCGCTATGAATATTACTGCACCTACGCCAATGGCCTGCGCTCCCGCGTGACGAACCGCGCCCGACGGGGCGTGACCCTCTTCGGCTCGGAAGGCTGGATCAATGTGTCCCGTAGCGGGCTGGAAACCTCCAATCCCGCTTGGGCCGACAGCAACTACGACCTGGGCGAAGTCGATGTGTATCGCTCGGACAACCACTGGCGAAATTTCCTGGACTGCGTAAAGTCTCGGGAGACCCCCATCGCGCCGCCGGAAGTGGCGCACCGCTCGGCCACGCCGGGACATCTGGCGCTTATCTCGGCGGAAGTCGGCAGCGCTGTGAAGTTTGACCCGGAAACCGAGGAAATTGTCGACAACGAAGATGCCGCGAAATTGCTCCGGCAGGAAGGCGACAAGATGCCCTGGAAGCCGTGGCGCACGGACTGGTGCGAGGATTATCTGCGCGAAGACGCCTGATAACACCGTTTCCATCGCCATATCGACCAAGACGCAACACAGGGCAGATTTCCAGGCTGCCCTGTGTTTTGTTTTTGGGCAGAAGAAAGCCAACCATCATAACCAGGAGGAAGTGAACCATGAAGTCTTTACCCGCCATCACCCTGAGCGCCCTGCTGCTTGTCCTGTTGAGCGCATGCCAGCATTACCAGGTTGCGGACAGCGATGATTACGCCCTGTTTAATGAGTGGAAGCTGGACAGCGAGGAAGCGGAGGTTGTGTTGCTGGTGCGTCCGGACAATACGTTTCATGTCGATCTGTTGACCTTGGAAGGCATTGAGGTCGAAGGAAAGTATGAGCTGGATAGGGAGACCCTGGAAATTGCCTTTATTAACCTCAAGGGCACCGATCCGATATCTTCGGACTCCTATCCCGGGACCTACCGATACACCATCGAAGACGACGTAATCCATTTCGAACGCCTGGACGATCCCATCGAACGCCGCGCCGACTTCCTGCGTCAGCCCTGGCTCTTGCTGGAATAAGTAACATTACCATTGTCGCCAATATCTCAGCCCAAAGCCGCTGAATTTACGTCGATGGCGCGTGTATACGATGTTGGAGCGCCATCGGAGCCAATTTGGCTTATTGCACATTTCGGTAGGATTTTGCTATGCTTAGCGCCTAAAATATAGCGCTGAACTACCCAATAACACCATTTTTGTGGAGAACCAAGTACATGTCGGGTCATTCCAAGTGGAGCACCATCAAGCGGAAAAAAGGGGCGTTGGACGCCAAGCGCGGGAAGATATTCTCCCGTCTGGCGAAGGAAATCACGGTAGCCGCCAAGATTGGCGGGGGTGATCCGTCCGCCAACCCCAGACTACGCACCGTCTTGAACTCCGCCAAGAGCGCCAACATGCCCAATGACAACATCGATCGAGCCATCAAGAAGGGCACGGGCGAGCTGCCCGGCGTCACGTATGAAGACAGCCGCTATGAGTGTTATGGGGCAGCGGGCGTCGGGATTATCGTGGACATCCTGACCGACAACAAGCGTCGCACGGTAGCAGAAATCCGCCACCTGGTCAACAAGTACAACGGCAGCATGGCGGAAAACGGAGCCGTGAGCTGGAACTTCGAGGAGAAGGGTATTATCACCCTGCCGAAGGACAATCTCGGCGAGGAAGAGGTCTTCGACAAGGCCATTGAGGCCGGCGCCGAAGACGTGGACACGGAAGGCGATTGGTACGAAATCACCACCGAGCCCACCGAGCTGCATACGGTCTCCAGCGCCCTGGAAGACATGGGCTATCCGCCGGAGGAAGCCAAGCTGACCATGCTGCCGAAAACCACCATTGAAGTGGAGTCCAACCATATCCGCGCCGTCCTGAATCTGCTGGATTCCCTGGAAGACAACGACGATGTGCAGGACGTATACCACAACCTTGAAATGAGCGACGCGGTCCTGGCCGAGGTCATGGCGGAATAGCATAATTCAGGCGAATGCCGGAAGAAGAATCACAGGCAGTATGGTGCAGACGCAAGCGGCAAGGCGGCCCGATACACGCGGGAAGACAGTGCGTGTCTTGGGCTTTGACCCCGGCACGGCGACGACCGGGTATGGCGTGGTGGAGCAGCAGGGCAACAAGCTGATCCACGTAGCGCATGGGGTCATCCGCACGGCGCCTGAGCTGCACTTCGCCGAACGATTACAACACATCCATGAGGAGGCGCAACGCCTCCTCGTTTTGTATGCCCCAGACGCCGTCGCCCTGGAACGCCTTTACTTCAAGCAGAACGTCACCACCGGTATTACCGTTGCCCAGGCGCGTGGGGTGCTGGCGCTCGCGGCGGTTCAGGCGGGCAAACCCATCAGCGAATTCAGCCCAACCGAGGCGAAGAGCGCCATCACCGGCTACGGCAAGGCGGACAAGCAACAGATGCAGGAGATGATCAAGATTCTCCTGAACTTGCCGGAACGACCCCGCCCTGATGACGCCGCCGACGCCCTGGGCATGGCGATTTGCCGCCTGCACGCCGGCCCCCTCGCTGGCTGAGGCAATACACCTTACCCGGACTTTGCGCCGGTGGAGTCTGTGGACGGGGTGGACAGGGGATGCCGACATTATTACTGTACAGGCCTGGCAACAGAAATGCCCGGAGTAAACCCTGACTATCAAGCCAGATTTGCTCCGGGCATTTTTTTTATCGTGAACTACCAGGCTACGCTCAGTTTCCGGTGGCGGTTACCTTGCGGATGCGTGTAGTGATGTCCTGCTGGAACTGGCGAACGTGCTTCTGGATAAGCTCCAGCGCTTCCATGTCCTTGTCCTCCACCAGCGGGGTGAGGTCCATGGCGAAGGAGAGGCCGGTGGTTTCGTCCACGCCGTGCGAGGCGGTGTAGGTGGCGTGGGCGCGGCGACGGCCCATGGTGGCCAGGTCATAGCGCTTGCCCCCGGCAATCTGCGAATCGAAGACGCCCAGCAGGGCGGCTTGCAGGTTTTCATGGCTAGAGACATCGAAGAGCACCTTCTCCTCATCCACCATCCAATCCAGGTCGCGCCACACTTCACAGCCGTAGAGCTTCTTGGGGCGCATTTCCTCGGGAATCTGACGGATGGCGGAAATCACCTTCATGGTAACGCCGACATGCGTGTCGTGCTTGTCGGCAAGGTTGTGGGTATAGACGACTTCGGGCTGCGTGGCCTTCAGGATCGCGGCGAGGTCGTGGGAAGCCCTGTTGTCCTTGCCATCCTTCACGGCGTTGCTGGGGAAGTCCAGCAGGAACTGCGCGGCGAAGTCGCCGATGAGGGCGGCTTTCTTCTGTTCCTCACGGCGAATCTTCACCATGTCCTCGTCGGAGTAGTCCGCGTAGAGACCGGTGCGGGGCGAGCCGCTGCCGCTGGTGACGACCACGCCGGTGAACCACTTGTCCGCCTGCTGGAAGCATTGTGCGATCCCGTCAAAGGCCATGATCTCCAGGTCATCCTGGTGGGCTCCGATGGCCAGATGGGTGGTTCGGGCCAGGGCCGCTTCTTCTTCGGTTCCGTCGGGTATGAACAGTTCGGCTTCAGGCATATTTAATTTCATGGTATTTCCCTTTCAAAGGCAGCCGGGCCGCCTGGAAAATATGGTGGATGCTTCCGGGAGCGTCCATGGGATATGGGCGCCTCGAAGCACGGTAAATCAGAAAGCAATGCAAGTCCGACGCAAAGCATGAAAAAACGGGCGGCCTGCCGAAGCTTTCTGCAAAGGTTCGGCAAGCTCCCAGATGTTTTTCAGGATGCTAAGCTCAGGACTTCAAATCCGGCAGGCTGGCGGCGGCGATGGACTGACCGACGCGGCGGCTCTTTTCGTCCGGCAACTGGATATTGACGCTCTCGGCGATCTCCGGGAACTCCTGGCGAAGGACCTTCAGGGCGTGCTCCATGATGATATCCCCGCCGTCGCCCGAGGTGCAACGGCCCAGGATCAGGACATGCCGCAGCTCGTAGAACTCGGCGTAATGCGCCAGGGCATAGCCCATGTACACGCCCATGCTTTCCCAGATTTTACGTGCGCCTTCATGGCCGCTGTGCAGCGCGTCCTGCGCTGCCTTCAGACGCTCTGCATCAGTGATCCCCTCGCCTTCGGGCAGGGTGATGCCGGCGCCGTCGGCCAGCCGGAAGACGCATTGCTGCGAGAAGTAGCGGGCCCCAACGCCAAAGTCGCCGGACCACTCATCGGTC
>SKJD01000085.1 GCA_007116095.1 Candidatus Hydrogenedentota bacterium | reverse complement strand
CCACCCTCTCCGCCATGTATTTTTACTCCCCCCCCGCCAGATCACCGGCGTAACGAAGCCAGTTTCGTAGGCCCCGGAGTAACGAAGCTCGCTTCGTTCAATATGGAGTAGCAAACTTCAGTTTGCGTAGGTTAATGGGCATACCGTTGGGTTTTCTTCGTGCTTTGCACGAAGACGCAAAGTAAACTTTGCGACTCCAAAATACCAGCAAAGCAAGCTTTGCTACTCCGGGACACAAGCAAAGCACGCTTTGCTACGCCAGAATGACTGAAACTGGCGCGATGCCGAAAAAGCGCCCGAGAGGCCCTCAGCGCCGCGAAAGCGATTCGTGTCGGGTTGTTAGCCGATCGGTGTCGAAAAATCCCCGCTGCGGCGATTCTGGCGCGTTTCTTGGCGAATCTCCCGCCTGCCTGCCTATACAGACCACCTGATCACGTCCATTTCGAGATAAAAAAACGCCGAAAATCCGCCGAAGACCTGCGCAGTCTGTCGTTAGGCCCGCATGGGTGACCCTGGGGTAGGGCGCCCGTCGTAGACAGGCCTTCACAGGATTGATAAATCCGCCGAAAGCCGAACGCCGAAAGCCGAAGGCCGAAACCGAAGCCGAAACGCCCACCCCGGTTCCGGATCCCAACCTGCCCCCTTCGGCCTTTCGGAGACTCGGCTCGGTTCGGTTCGGTTCGGCGTACGCGCGCGTACTGGATCTAACCCCAAGAGCTTCGGATCTCGGATCTTCGGCGGATCTATTTCTAACTCTGGTTATAGTTCTTGTTCTGGTTCTAGCTATAGTTCTAATTATAGGGTGGCGGTTTTGCTTTTTGATCGCATCGGTTTTTGACCCTGTCCACTAAGTGCTAAAATCGCCAAGTTGTTGTATTGTAGTCACATGCGGGGTTGCGTGCGGCCCCGGTTTTCACCCGGACATGTATATCGCTTTGCTTTACACAAAGGTACATTATGGGGCTGGGGTGTTTCAATTGCTGTTACCGGTTTTCCGAGCATATGCAGGCCGATCTTGCAATCCCGGGCATTGGGCTTCTATGGTATCCGGAGCACAACAAACGCGGATCGTCGGGTCCGCATATAAGGGGATGGATTCATGATTGCACGACACTTTTTTAGTCGGGGGTGCGGCGCCGGCATGCTGCTGTTGACGACGGGGTTGTTGGGATTGGTTGGGCTGCAACCGGCCCTTGCCGACACGCCTGACGCAGCCACAGCGGAGAACCCGTTTCAAGTCCCGGATGATGCGGCCTTTTTTGCCGCGTTGGACCTGGCGCACCCCGGGCTGGAGGCCGTCGCCGAGGCCGTGGCGGCTGAGGACTGGACGGCGGCGAAGGCGGCCTGGGCGGCGCACCTGGAAAGCCGGGAGAGTCCGCGCTGGTTCTTCACCCCCGACGACCGGGACGCGCTCACCGCCGCGCATGCAACCCATTACGGCGGTCTTTCGCGCCACATCACAGAGGCGGAGACCGTGCGGGACCGCGTCTTTACCTTCCTGGGCGTGACCATCGAACTGGAGCAGCAGGTGGACTGGACGCCCCACATCAACGAGTGGAACCACATGCTGAATCGCTTCGGCTATTTCATCGACCTGGGGCGCGCCTATTGGGCCACGGGGGATGAGGTCTATGCCGAGGAATTCGCGGACTTGCTGCGGCAATGGGTCGCGGGCAATCCGGTGCCCGAGGAAGTGGTCGGTATGTGGCACCAACACGGCACGAGTTGGCGCACGCTGGAGGCGGGTATCCGGAGCTGGCACTGGATGGAGGCGATGCAGTATTTCATGCACAGCCCCGCCTTTGACGCCGAGACGAAGTACCTGATGAGTCGTTCCTTGATCGAGCATGGCCGCCGCCTGCTGGGCAAGCAATACCAGTACTGGGCGGGCAATTGGCAGGTGAACGAATGCCGGGCTTTGGTCGGCTTGGGCGTGATGTTTCCGGAGTTCGAGGAAGCGGCGGCATGGCGCGAGACCGGCCTACAGTACCTCGCCGAACATGTGGAGAAGGACGTCTACCCCGACGGCATGCACCACGAAGTCGTGCCGAGCTACCACATCGGCATCATCAACTACTACACCGAGGCCCCGCGCTTGTTGGCGCTCAATGGTTTTGACGCATCAGCCCTGACCGAGCGCCACGAGCGCATGTTTGACGCCTTGATGACAATCAGCTATCCGAATGGCGTGTATCCCCCCATCGGCAACACGATGCGCAGTGGCAGCCGTCAAATGAGCGGTATTCTGGGGATTGGGGCGCTGCTCTATGATCGTGGGGACTTCCGCGCCCTAGGCAGCGATACCGCGCCGGAGGCGGCCTTCTGGCTGTTCGGGCCGGAGGTCTTCGATCGCTATGCGGCGATTACGCCGGAAACCCCGGACCCAAGCTCCCGCGCCCTCCCCGACGGCCGCTATGCGGTGATGCGCACGGGCTGGGACGCGGAGGACCAGTACCTGCTCTTTGACGCCTCGCCGCGGCTCGGCGGTCACAAACACGCGGATCGCCTCCAGGTCATTGTCTATGCAGGGCGCGAGCTGCTCATTGACCCCGGGATGTACAGCTACGACCAGCCGGGCTACAACGACCTGCGCACGCCGGAAAACCACAACACGCTCGTCATCGACGGCCTCGGCCAGCCCAACCGCGATCCGGATTTGCTGCACTGGCATGCCGATGAAGAGGTTGACCTGGCGGTCGGGGAATTCCTGGCCCATGGCGTACGGCATGAGCGGAGCGTGCTCTACCTGCGCGGGGATTACTGGATTGTGCTGGACCAACTGACGGAAGCCGAGACCGGCGACGAAGGAGACGCACTACATGGCGAAGCCCGGGAGCTCACCCGCTATTTCCATTTCCCGCTGGGGGACGCCCGCTTCGATCCGGAAACGCAGACGGCCGCCACGGACTTTGAATCCGGTACGAACATCGCGGTCACCGGCCTGGACGACGCGGTTCTGACGCCGGGCGAAGGCTACTATCCGATCGACATGACCGAGATAGCCCGCCATCCCCGGGCGGCGTTTACGCTGGAAAGGCGCCTGCCGGTGACGTTGGGGACCGCGCTGATCCCCTACGCGGATGCGGACAGCAAGCCCCAGGTGCGCCACCATGAAATCGACGCCGCCGGGCGCCTCTTCATTGAGGTGGAACATGCCGACGGGACGGTGGACGTCATCGCCCTCGCGCCCACCCAAGCTGCCGAGGCCTGGCAGGTCCTCGTGCTGCGCTACGACGCCGACGGCGACTTGCTGACCCGAAAACAGTTGTAGCGACGAACGGCTTGGGTCCCACAGTTTATTTTGACGATAGCTACCCTAATTTGGACACCCTCGTCATCCCTGCGAAGGGGCGTGTCTATCTGATGTATGTTTGTTGTCGTTTAATCATTCAGTATGACGACCAAATATCATGATCCGTTAAAATCGTTTATTAGGTTAGCGCCGACAGTCACACAGCCGCCCGACCGCGGAGCGGTCACGGATGAATAGCCCGGGGTTGAGCCGGAGGGGTGAACCTTGTGTTCACCCGAAGGCGATACCCCGGGATCGGGGTTCTCCCCCAGGGCCGACCCTGGATGGGTCGCGGATGAACAATCCACATAAAGCCTTGGGATATAAGCATATGATTGGGCTTAATCGATCATCCGAAACCCCTGCCGGGGTAGTCGTCGCGTAATACGTAGTTGATAGTCAACCACAACGTCAATCCCAAATCCGAGGCTATTGCTAGATTATTTTGCCAATGAATGCATGGTTTTGGTCCATTTTTTCAGATATTTCGACTTAATCGACACGCCCAAAGACAGGGAACCAGTTCCTTGAATAGCACGAGATACGGTCATCAGGCCTTGTGACTATGAGCCATAAGATAACCTTTAATTGCGGTGTTGTTATGCTTTCACGTAATCCTGGTTTCCTGCCTGCGCAGGAATGACGTGTGGGGTTGACTCCGGGGTTTTCTAGCCTCGCTTTTAGACAAAACTATTCGAAATTATCTGATAAGGGTGTAGTTCTGGCAGTAATATCAGAACTACACCCCTTTTTTTCAGATTAAGATATTTTCAGCGGCGCCGTTAATGAGTCATATTAAAAGCCGGCATTTCTATACTATGAACCGAGAAACCGGTAGCACCAAAGGGGAAATTGGCATCATTGAAGACAGGTACGCCATCTATGACCTCCCGTAACCCGTCCAGCCGTTGCCACCTTACATGCCCATCCATGTACAGCACATTGCCGCCGAAGGGCCAGTGTGGAAAGTGTTCCACGTTCCCTCCACACATGCCGTCCCACATCACGGCAATTTCTGATGCTGCATTCGAACCTGCACCTGGATTGTTGATGTCCGTAATAAAGAAGCGTTCTACGCCTTCACGAAGGCGCGGAATCGTTGCAGTGCCTGTGTATCCCGCTGGTAAATTCAATATGGGCAAATCCCGGTTTTTATTGGCTGGATTCTCCGCCATGAAGGCGAGAATATGCAGCACATTTGCACCACCAGGCCGGAACTGCAAGTGCTTGTTGAACACCCAGCCAGCATATTGATACGGAGCGGATGTCACTTCACACCCTTCGATGACGCCATTATTCGTTCCCTCCCATTCGGTGTGCCAATCACCGAATTCCATTTTGTCGTAACGCGCCGCTGCATCCGATGAACCAAATGCCGACGGGCAGATCAGTATGTTGTAATCGTTTAGATAATCGGGATACACCTGATCCGCTTCAAACATCAGATTCCATGGATTATAGGCGCCAGAGCAACTCCAGGTATGTTGCTGGGGGTACATGCCCCTGTTTTCGTTGGCGTACATGCTGAACACCAATCCCAATTGCTTCAGGTTATTCGCGCAAGAGGCGCGGCGGGCTGCCTCGCGCGCCCGCGCCAAAGCAGGGAGGAGGATCGCTGCCAATATCCCGATGATCGCAATAACGACCAACAATTCAATCAAGGTAAATCCCTTGTTTTTCATCATGTTTACTCCAAGTTTTTTTATGCATAAATTGATAATAAATATCACTATGCCTATGTGTAGTACTAGATTTATTGACATTCAAAAACATGATGATAAGGAGGAGGTCGGGGTAGCGTTGTTGTCCAAAATGGTCGGGGCGTCTTAAAAAAGCGCGTGGGGGCATAAGTAACTGTTGCAATATGCTTGAGTGCAAAACAACAACACAGTAAGGGTAGTAGGAGGTATGCCTTTAGAAATAGACAAAACGGGCAGAACGCCTTATAAGAAACGGTGTTGGGAATATCTGGGGCAACCTGCGGCGAAAGGCCGCACTGGGAGGTGCAGCATCCATCCGTCAGGAATCTTTGATCGTGAGATTCTGTGCAATAAAAAGTCGAATGCGCAATGGCAAAAAAGATAAAGATCAGCAGAGAGACCGCAATGGCTTTTTGCGCTCTATATGCGTAGTCCTCTGAATCTCGAATAAACATCCTGCGCAAACCTGTGAACTTGCTTCGAACAAGTAAGTAAAAACCAGCGCATGTAACGATAATGATTATCCATTATCATATATGTCGCCAGATACGGTTTGCAACATGGCGTAACACGGGCTTGCGGGACGAGCGGTCAGGAACAGATGAGAAAAAAAATGGCCCCCGGCGCAGGCTTGCCGGGGACCGGAAAGGTTAGCGTAGTTTACAGACTACAAATTGCCGAAGTTCCAGTCGTCTAACACGTCGCGGGGGTGATCGGGGAAGCCGGTCACGCCCCGGGAGGCGGCGAACTGGTGGATACGCCGCAAGGGACGGGCCTCAAAGGGTAGGCGCAGGAAGTCATCGCCGTCGAGTGCGCGGTCCAGGTTGATGCGGCGGCAATACGCCACGGCGGCCTGGTGCAGTTGCCGCACAATTTCGGGATGCGCTTCCACGAGCTGGGTAAGCTCGTGGGGGTCGTCCTTCAAGTTGAAGAGCTGGGCCTGGTTCCCATTGGCGAAGTAAATGTATTTCCAGTCGCCGTGCCGCACCATGATCTTAAATTGCCGTGTGCCGGGCGTACCGTAGAGCCCGAAAAGGTAGTCCCGGGGCGCTGCGTCGCCGTTGAGGATACCGAGTACGTCCACGCCGTCGCGGAGTTCCTGGGCCCCGGCGGCGGTGGTGGCGATGCCGAAGAGGTCCGT
>SKJD01000262.1 GCA_007116095.1 Candidatus Hydrogenedentota bacterium | reverse complement strand
TTCAGCAGCTTCGGAATTGATCCGGGAAGCATCAGGCATGGCAGGGGCGACGGCATTCGTATTTGCCCGGAAAAACAGGCTATCATAGGCGGGGAATCAGCAGCGGAGAGGAGTGGCAAGGTTATGGCACAAACAGCGTCGTATGTTGAAGGATTTACCACCGCTTTTGAGGCGGTGTCGGGGCAAGCGCACCGGGCGGCGTCGGAAGCGGCGGTGAATGTGGTGCTGGAGCAGATTTTCGCGGCTGAGCAACCGGAGGTTGTGGCCTTGGCCGCGCTACCGGAGAACCTGATGGCGCAGATTGCCGATTTGTGTAAAGACAAAGGAATTCAGGTCTTGCAGCCGCCCTATCGCAGTGCGGAATTGCCGGGCCTCATTGACACCGCACAGATTGGCATCACGGGCTGCGTCTTCGGCATCGCGGAGACGGGGACCCTCGCGGAAGTTGCGCTGGACGATGCGGTGCGCTTGGTGTCGTCCATCCCCCGCACCCACATCGGCATTGTCCGCACCGAGGATTTGGTCGGCTCATTGATGGAATCGTCCTCAGCGCTGCGGCGTGTTTTCGAGACGCATCCCGGGGGGGTAACCGTGAGTTATCTGTCGGGACCGAGCCGTACCGGCGATATCGAGATGAAGCTGACGCTGGGAGTGCACGGCCCGGAAACGGCCTATGCGATACTGTTGGGAGCGGAGTCATGACGAAGAATCCACGCCACGAGAAACTCTACAGCGCCATCCGCAAGGCCATCGACGAAAAAGACAAGCGCGACGCCCTCTTCAGTTGCATGGAGCGTGGCCGCCAGAAACGGGCGGATCGCCTGGCGATCCTGCCGGGTGGTACGGCGTTTCGCAAGGAAGTGAAAACGATCAAGGAGCGTTGCATCGCGGAACAGGATGCGTTGCTCGAGAAATTCACCCGCAATGCCGAGGCGCGCGGGGCGAAGGTGCTCTATGCGAGGGACGGCGCGGAGTGTATCGCACAGGTCTTGCAGATCGCACAAGAAAAGGGCTACACCACCGTCTCGAAATCGAAATCCCTCACCACCGAAGAGATCGAGCTGAACGAATTCATGGAAGAGGCCGGCCTGCGCGTGGTGGAGACGGACCTGGGTGAGTTGATCCTTCAGTTGGCGCATGAAAAACCTTTTCACCTGGTCTTCCCTTCGATTCACAAGATGGCGCATGAGGTGGCGGCCCTCTTCGAGAAGGAAACGGGCACACCGGTGCCGAACGATGTGAAAGAAATCATGCGGATTGTCCGGAAGTACCTGCGGCCCATCTTCCTGAATACGGACATCGGTATGACCGGCGCGAATGTCGGCGTTGCGGAAAATGGCAGCATTGTCATCGAGACCAACGAGGGAAATGCGCGCCTGGTTTCGAGCATCGGGACCTGTCACATCTGTGTGATGGGCCTGGAAAAGATCGTGGACACCGTGGAAGACGCGATGATGATGGTGCTGGCGCATCCGGTGAGCGCGAGTGGACAGATGCCCACCACCTATGTCACCTGGATGTCCGGCCGGGCGCAGATGGGCGACGACGGCCCGCCGCGTGAATCCTACATCATCGTACTCGACAACGGCCGCAGGACCATGCGTGAGGACCCGATGCTGCGGGAAGCGTTACACTGTATCCGTTGCGGCGCGTGTATGAATGTTTGCCCAACCTATGGGGTCACTGGCGGGCATACCTTCGGACATATTTATCCCGGTCCCATCGGTATTCCCTGGACCGCTGGCGTACATGGCCTGGAGCTAGCGGGCGACTTCGCCGAGCTCTGTATCTCCTGCGGCCTCTGCAAGGAAATTTGCCCGGCGCAAATCGACATGCCCACGATGATCAGCGCGGTAAAGGAACGGGACAGCGAACAACATCCCCTGCCGAAGGTGAACCAGGCGCTGATAAAAGCCGAGGAGAACGCGAAGCTGGGCTGTGCTACTGCGCCGCTGTCGAATTGGGCGTTGAAGAATCCGGCCTTCCGTATCCTGCTGGAGAAAGTGGTGGGCATCGACCGTCGCCGGACGCTGCCGCCTTTCGCCCGCAAGACCCTGCGCAAACGCTTTGCCCAGCGCCCGCCCCAGCCACAGATCGAGACGCCAGTAGGGCTGAGCCGCCAGCAACAAGCGCGACTTCGGCGCAAGGTGGTCTATTTTCACGATATCTTCACGAACTACAACGCGCCCGAGTTGGGCATGGCCGTGATTGAATACCTGGAAGGCCTGGGTTGCGAAGTGGTGCTGCCGGAACAGAAGAGTAGCGGTTATCCGGCAATTGGCTACGGCGACCTGGACACGGCCCGGGACTTTGGGGTCTACAACGTGGCGCGGCTGGCGCCCTACGTGGCGGAAGGCTATGAAATCGTCGCCACCGAGCCCACGGCTGCCTACTGCCTGCGCATATCCTATCCCAAGCTGCTGCCCTGGAATCCGCATGTGAACGAAGTTGCGGCGCACAGCCACGAGTTCTTTGAGTTTATTCTCGACCTGGAAGCGGAAAAGGCCGAGCAACAACCCCTGGCCGGGAAACGTTTCGGGATGCATTGCTCCTGCCACCAACGCCCGCTGGGCAAGGCCAACGGCGCCGTGGTCTGGCTTAAACGCCTGGGAGCGGAAGTCCAGCGCATCGAAACGGGCACCTGCTGTGGCATGGCGGGCACCTTCGGACTGAAGACCGGCCCCTTGGGCTATGAACTGGCCAACGCCGTGGGCGAACCGCTTTTCGAGCGCTTCCGGGCCGCCGAAATCGACGCCATCGTCTCCGAGAGCAGCGTCTGCGCAATGCACCTGCGTGAAGGGACTGGCCTCCCGGTCTACCACCCGCTGGAGCTGATCCAACTGGTGAAGTAGATGTCCGTGAATCCGTCTTTACAAGTCATTCCAGGAACCAGATGCAACACTGAATGACCTCGGGAAATCGTTTTATTTCGCATTCCCAGATCACCAACGTTTCCCAGCCCAGTTCATGAAGTGCTTGCAGGTGGGCGTCGTCCCGTTGTCTGTTGCTGGATATTTTGGCGCGCCAGTATGCCGTGTTCGTTTTGGGCGTCCGTGCGCCCCGGGCGCAATCATGTCCATGCCAAAAGCAGCCGTGCAGGAAGATCACTTTTTTTCTTCCCGGAAACACAATATCCGGCTTTCCCGGAAGATTCTTTCGGTGCAGTCGATACCGATAGCCCAAGCGATGCAACGCCTTGCGAAGTTTTACCTCCGGTCTGGTGTTGATCGATTTGACGGCGCGCATGGTGCGGCTGCGCAGTTCAGAAACATGCACGGCTACCCCCTGCGAAGCGCCGTGGCGTTCGAGGTCTTGACTGTTTCGCCGTCTCGCTTTACGCGCATGTTGGCGGAAAATTGGCCGCGCAGGCGTTCTATGGCCCCGCGAAACAAGCCGCTTTGGTAAAACTCCTCTTCACTCAGGCCATGGTCACCCAGTTTATGGGCTTCTTGCGCCAACACGTCCGCATAAGCTTCGATTTTCTGTTGCAACGCAAGGTCTTTTTCGCACAATATGACACTCATGCAACGCCCTTTGAAATGCTGCGATTAAATTCGAAAACCGGTTCGATAAGATGACCGGCGATATGCCGGACCACGGGCGCCGCCACGCCGTCGCCGGTTAAGTGGTAGGCTTCATTGTAATTTTCAGGCAGCTTGTACGTGTCTGGCAATCCCATCAGCCGGGCCGTCTCGCGACTGGAAATAAGTCGTGATTTTATCTTGGAGCCTTCGATAAAAAGCAATATTTGCCTGCTGGAACCGCCGGAGGGCGTTCTCAGGCATCCGGCAATGCCGTCCATCCTGATTTCCGCCCGTTGCACCTTTTCGCCCTTGGCGTTGCTGCGGGTCCTGCGGTATACAGCGCCAACGACCAAATGGTCCAGTTGCTGGGCGTAATCAACCTTGCTACGGTTCACCTCGCTCATCATATTCAGTATTTTTTCGGTTTCTTCCGCTGAATGCCAGGAGACGCTTTCAGGGTTCGGTTCGATCAGATCGATGAGACGGAGTCTTCTGGTGGGCGGCTGCGGCATATGCCACCAGATCCAATGCTGTTGCATTTCGGTCGGAAGCATGTTGAACGCACGTTCAATGGCCGATGTGTTCCACGGCGGCGAAGGCGTGGTCGCCATGACTTGATGCGGGATGGACAAGTTGCCTGCGGCGCCGATAATAAAAAGACGTGGACGCGACTGTGGAAGAAAGTGTACGGCGTCCATGACAACGGCTCCCACCCGATACCCCAATTGTTGCAGCGATGCGCAAATGGCGATAAAGTCTTTGCCTTGATGTGAGGTCAAAGCGCCGCATACATTTTCCAGCACGATGAATTCCGGCGCGCGATTTTTTCCATGGAGTTCGTGCATGAGTTGCCAGAATGGCCAGAATGTGCCGGAACGCGCCCCTTTCAAGCCCTGGTAATTCCCGGCGAGGGAAAGATCCTGACAAGGAAAGGAAGCCCAGGCTAGGTCCGCTTTTCCGGGGAGCTCTTCACAAGCAATATTTCGTATATCCCCTTCCTGAAATTCCGCTTTGCCCCAGTTTCTTTTATATGTCGCTGCTTTTTTGGGGTCAAAATCATTGGCGAAGAGACATTGCCAGGTAGGTCCCAAGCCCTGTCGCACCATGCCGGCTCCAGCGAAAAACTCATAAAATGTAAAGGCGTTGTTCTGCATGCTTGGTTCCCAAAAGGGCTTCACCGTTTCGATAGATCAAGACGATTTTGCACCGAGGCGCCCATGAATCTCAAGGTTGCCTGGCGGTCAGGAAGATACCCGATTATACCAGAGGCCGTCCCACGGCTTTAATGGGACGGCCTCAAAATCGACATAATACTTTTGGCCGCCTGATACAGGCGTGTTGCCCCGGGCTTAGTGCGTGAAGTCCAACGGCGTGTTCTGGCGGTTGGTCAGGCGCAGGATGAAGCGCCAGGGGCCGTCGTGCTGCACACTCTTCACCAGGATTTCGTTTTCGCCGGGTTGGAAGCGCACGGGCTTGACGTCCTGGTCCATGCGGAGTTCACGCTTAACGTCGTTTTCGTGGATGAGCAGCCCGTTTACCCAGACGCGGATTCCGTCGTCGCTGCCGACGTAAACATAGCTCTGGACGTTTTCCGGCATGTGCACCACCGCACGGGCGTAGGCAACGACGTTCCGGTTCGGACGCAATTCCGGGTGCAGTGCTACATAACCGGGAAGGCCCGTCACCGGCATGGATTGCCAGGATACTTCCATGCCCCCTGCGCCCGGATAGCTTGCTGAAGGATCAAAATCCTCTATTTCCGGCGCCAGCGCTGTGTCAAAGGCTTCGAGGGGCAAGGGACCAATCATCTGCCATTCGCGCACGATGCCCAGGTCCCCGAGCAGGTCCACGTCCTGGCCGAGCGCCTGCATGGCCGCTTGTGCGTCATTGAGGATGGCGATTTCTTCCTCGCCCAGATTCCCGAGGCCCCGAACTTCCAGGGCGATATGGATGATCTCCGTGTAGATTTCTTCCGCCAGGGCGGCGTCGCTGTCGGCTACGTTGGCGGCAATCGCCATGGCGCAACGGGCTACCGCTGCCTGTAGGGATTCCCGACGGGCCTGGGCTTCGAGATACATCACGGTTTCCGGGCTTGCGATAGCCGTCAGGCTCTCCAACGCACGGAGGCGCTCCGCATCGTCGGTAGCCAGGCTCAGGCTGCGGTGAAACATGTTTCGCGCCTTGAATTCTTCCCCGGATTCCAGGGCCAGTTCTGCCAGGCTCAGGTAGCCCTGCAATCCAAGACGGCGGGTATCGGGATGGCCCCGGCGTGCGGCTTCGAGGTAGGTCGCTTCGTCATCGGCGTCGGGCGTGCGATCCAGCAATGCGAGTGCGGCGACCCGTACGGCCGCGGCGTCGTCGTTCAGAGCAGCTTCGGCCGCCGCCCGGCCCGAGGCGGGATCGCGTTCATGCAGCACTTGCAGCAAGGCCGGCTTGGTGTCAGCTTCAGCCTGCAAGGTCAGGATTACCAGGCGTGTGGTGACGGGGTCGCCTTCCAGCGCTACCAAAACGTCCTGTGCGGCTTCACGCAGCTCGGCGGCGCTGTCCGCCAGGAAGGGAATCAACTCGGAGAGGCTGTTGACCGTGGCCAATTCACCCAGGCCTTTTACCCCGGCCGCCCGAACGG
>SKJD01000155.1 GCA_007116095.1 Candidatus Hydrogenedentota bacterium | reverse complement strand
TCCCAGCAACCTGCTAACATCATGTTTCATCAGAGTCCTCCTGTCTTCAATTGTTACAAACATCACCTATATTCGCAAATATAGCGTGTGCTCATGATGTTGAGTCGACAGAAAGCTTGTCAAGCGTACATCACAATCGCACAGATTGCATATCAGCATAAGACGCAGACAGTAAAAATCGCCAGGGTTTGTCGCGATAGACACCAGCGTAGTGTATGCCAATGCGTGGCCCGGCCTGGATGTCCGCATCGGACGGCCGCAGACTGCGGTCCTCTATCCAGAGCCGTGCTTTCGCGCCGCAGGCCGTCTCCGCATTATAGTCACGGTCGATGCCGAAGGCGCGGCATAGCTTCCCCGGCCCGTCGGTTTTCACGCTGTCTTCCAGGCCCGTTACCGTCGCGACGGCGCGTATCAGCACAGCGCAGGGCTGGTCCACCGGCTCGGTCACGATGTTCAGGCAATGGTACATACCGTATATCAGGTAGACATACCAATGCCCCGGCGGCCCGAACATCACCTCCGTGCGCGGGGTGCGGCCTTTGCTGGCGTGGCAGGCTTTGTCTTCCATGCCACAATAGGCTTCGGTCTCGGTGATGCAGCCGGCCACCCGGACGCCATCCCGACGGAGCACAAGATACTTTCCCAGCAGCCCACGGGCCACCGCCACCGTGTCGCGGTCGTAATCAGCCTCTTGCAGTTGGTAATACGCCATCAGCCCTCGACCGGCAGCGCGACGTCCTCAAAATTGTCCATCATGCGCGCCTGCCGCATTTTCCGCAAGGCTTCATGGGCCTGCGCAACCCCCACATTCAACTGCTCTTTGACACAGTAACGGCGCCAGGTGATGGATGCATTCTCCATTTCTTTCGCGCCGATGATCCAGATGTTCGGAATCTTGTGGGTCACGGCGTTACGAATGCGCTTGTTGAAGGATTCGTCGCTGCTGTCGACTTCCACCCGGAAGAGGTCCTGCCGCAGAGTATGGGCCAGATTCTCGGCATATTCTCGCACCTGATCATTTACCGGCACCATCATCACTTGCAACGGCGCCATCCAGGTAGGGAACGCGCCGCCGTAAAACTCGATCAAGAAACTGATCATGCGCTCATGGGTGCTCAGCGGGGCGCGGTGAATGATAAACGGCCGCTTACGGGCGCCGTCGGCATCCACATAGCCCAGGTCGAAGCGCTCAGCCATGACAAAGTCCAACTGACAGGTAGAGACCGTCTCTTCACGCCCCAGCAGATTCTTGACCTGAATATCGACCTTCGGTCCGTAAAACGCTGCCTCACCCGACTCCTCATCAAAATCGATCTCCATTCGCTGCATAACTTCCCGCACGATCGCTTCGGAGCGCAGCCATTCCTCCTTGTTGCCGATAAACTTATCGGAGTCGGGGTCATGGAGCGAAAGCCGCACGCGGAAATTGCCCATCCGCAGGTGGTTGTAGTACATGCGGTACATATCAATGATCGCCTGAAACTCCTGCTCGACTTGCTCGGGCGTACAGTACACATGGGCGTCGTTCATACACATCGCCCGCACGCGCAGCAGCCCGGCCAGGGAGCCATGCTTCTCATAGCGGTAGGTATTGCCGTACTCCGCGAGCCGGAAGGGCAGGTCCCGATAGCTGCGGGGGCGCGCATCATAGGGCTTGTGGTGGAAAGGGCAGTTCATCGGCCGCAGGTAATATTCGTCGGTCTCATCCACCGTCATGGGCGGGTACATGCTGTCGGCGTAGTATGGCAGATGCCCGGAGCGCTCGAAGAGCTTGCTCCGCGTGATGGCCGGGGTCGAGACCCGCTGGTAGCCCGCCTTGAACTCTTCTTCCCGGGCCCACTGTTCCAGCTCATCCCGGATGACGGCGCCGTTGGGCATCCACAGCGGCAACCCAACCCCCACTTCTTGGTCCATGCAGAAGAGGTCCAGCTCGTCACCGAGTTTGCGGTGATCGCGCTCCATGGCCAGCTTGCGGCGTTCGATATAGTCTTTCAAATCCGCTTTGGACTCGAAGGCCAGGCCATAGATGCGGGTCAGCATTGGGCGCTTCTCATCACCACGCCAGTAGCTGCCCGAAATGCGGTCCAGTTTGAAACAGCCCTTGGGCACCTCGCCAGTGTGTTCCAGATGCGGCCCTTCGCACATGTCGATAAAGGGGCCATTGGTGTAAAAGGACAATCCTTCCTCCCCGGCCTTGCCCAGCTCCACCAGCTCCTGGGCATATTCCACCTTGTAGGTCTGTGATGCCGATTCAAGCGCCCGCAGGGCTTCCTCCAGCGACTGGTGTGAAGACTCGAAAGGCTGCTTCTCCTTGATGATGCGCCGCATGCGGTTCTCGACTTCCTGCAAATCGTTTTCGCCCAGGGGATTCCCCTGAAAATCGAAGTCGTAGTAAAACCCGAACTCTACCGGCGGACCAAAGGCCAGCTTGGCGTCAGGGCGCAGCTCCAATACCGCCTGGGCCATGATATGGGCCAGGGAGTGGCGAAGTCGGTATAAAAAATTTGCTTTGGGATCGGCTTGTTGCTCAGACTGTTCCATCGGTATAAATATTTCCTGATTTGCTTGGCTTTAGACTATAGTAATGCGCTTGGCATGGGTGAATTGATGCCCGCATGGGCAGCACGCTATTCAGAGGCTTAACTCGCGAATTCGATGTCGGCAATAAAAAACAAAATAATCGGTTAAAATTCATAGATTCGGTGTTTGTAATTTTGTATCCAATGAAGTTGTGCTCGGGATCGACAAAAAACACCAATGCTACCTGTTTAATGCGCATTATGGGCGGAAAATGGCGAGGCGCCGACGCGATTTATGATAGCAACAACACCGGGAACAAGTCCAACGGCATTTTTCTGTTTACCTTTAAGTTTCTTGCGCAATATGCGATAATTACCAAGCTCCCGTACACCCGGCAGGGCACATAGAACTGAAGTTGTATTCCAAAAAAGTAGGGGAAAGCACATCGTGCTTCGCACAGAACACCTGAGACGAGAGTACGAAATCCCGGGCAAAGCGCCTCTGGTAGCGGTGCGGGACGCCACCTTGACCGTTGACGACGGCGAAGTGCTTGGCTTGCTGGGCCCCAACGGCGCCGGCAAGACGACGTTGTTACGTATCCTGGCGACCATTATCCCACCGACTTCGGGCGATTGCTGGATTGGCGATCGCCATATAAAAGACAACCCGGACCACATCCGGCGTCACATCGGCTTTCTGTCAGGCAACACCAAACTATATGGTCGCCTGACTGGCGCGGAAGTGTTACGCTACTTTGGCCGGCTCTACGATCTGTCCACGCAACAAATCGAATCCCGCACGGAGGAATTGGTTGATCTGCTGGACATGGGAGACATTATTCATCGGCGCTGCGAGACCCTGTCCACGGGACAAACGCAAAAGGTCAATCTGGCGCGGGTGATACTGCATGATCCGGAGGTGCTGATTCTGGACGAACCGACCGCGGGGCTGGATATTATGACCAGCCGCAGCATCCTGGAATTTATCCAGCATGCCCGGGGACGTGGTCACAGCATCATTTTCTCCACCCACTACATGGACGAGGCCGAGCGGCTTTGTGATCGCATAGCGCTGATATACTCCGGAGCCATCATGGCCATCGGAACCAAGCAGGAATTGTTCGAACTTACCGGGACCGATAACGTTCAAGATGTGTTTTTGAGCTTGCTGGACACTTTCAAAGAAAACGTAGCATGAATTATCGCCGCGTCAACGCCATATTCCGCAAAGAAATCCTGGATACCATGCGCGACAAGCGCACCCTGATCATGATGGTCGGGGTACCGGTGGTGCTGTATCCCCTTTTACTGGTGATGGGGCTCCAGGCGGCCCTGCTCCAACATACCTACCTTGAAGAACGGGAATCCGTCGTGGTGTTGACGGGGCGGGACACTGAGATTCTACGCACCTGGCTGGAACCCATCTCCAAAATCCGCATCATAGATTCAGAACACCCGGAACGCGACCTTATGGAAGGCCGGATCGATGCGCTCGTGGGCACCCAGCAGCATATCCTGGAGGTGTTGGAATCCGGTGGCAGTGTCGTCATAAACATTCGCTTTGACAACACCGAGTTTTCTTCGATGGACGCAGCCGGACGTGTGGAATCGGCGTTACAGAAGATATTTCAGGAGCTCCGCCTGGAGCGCCTGGAAATCCAGAACCTTACTGAAAGCTATATACGCCCCCTGGATATCCAGCGAACCAATGTCGCGCCGCCCGAGAAGACCACTGGTTCCGTACTGGGCCTGATCTTGCCGATGATCATGGTGCTCGTCGTCTCGTTGGGAGCGTTTTACCCCGCCGTGGACATTATCGCGGGCGAAAAAGAGCGCGGCACTTTCGAAAGCCTGCTCTCCACGCCAACCTCCAAGCTGGAGATCGTCACCGGTAAATTCCTCACGGTTTTTTCTCTGGCGCTGATCACCGGTATGCTGAACCTCGCCAGTATGGCGGCCACAACCACCTTTATGGCCGCACAGTTCTCGACGGTCATCGGAGACAGCCAGGGCTTTGATTTTCGCTTGCCACTGGAAGCCTTCTACATCATCTTTCTGGTTTTGATACCCCTGGCCCTACTGGTTTCCGCAGTGATGATGTCCATCGCCGTCATCGCCCGCAGTTTTAAGGAAGCACAAAACTACGTCACCCCCTTCTTTCTTATCATCCTGCTGCCCGCCATCCTCGGCGGCCTTCCGGGCACCTCCCTGACCCCGGTATCGAGCTTTATCCCGATTTACAATATCGTCGTTCTCTTCAAGGAACTCATGATGGGGAAAGCAGCCCTGGGCGATGTGGGCGCGGTTTTTCTGAGCACCTCCCTCTTTGCGGTACTGGCGTTGCAGGTTGCGGTCTGGCTGTTCCACCAGGAAGACGTCGTGTTGTCCGAAGAACGCGGCGTACCCCTCACCCTGAACCGGCGCAAGCTCTTGCCACGCGAGCACCTGACTCCCACAATGGCCATTGGTCTGTACTGCACCCTGTTCCTCGGCCTCATCTATGGCGGGATATTCCTCCAGGATCTGGACTTGACCCTGGGGATCTTCGTCACCCAATGGGGCATCCTGGCGTTACCCGTCCTGCTGTTTGTGTGGTTTGTGAAGGCCGATTTCCGGGCGGTATTAAGTCTGCGTCGGCCCCGTGCCGGCATCGGGTTGTGGCTGGGAGCCATCCTGGCCGGCCTGGGGACGATTGTCCTGATCATTCAGTTTGGCGCCTGGCAGCAGCGATTGATTCCTCCGCCTGTAGAACTGCAAGAATTGATGACCGAATTGCTGTCCCTGGGCGAAAGCCCCGGCGGCTTACTGGTGCTGCTCCTCTTAATCGCGGTCTCACCAGCGATCTGCGAAGAGCTGCTCTTCCGGGGGGCCTTGGTCTCCGGGCTGCGCCAATGGTTGCGTCCCTGGGCGGTGGTCGTGGTCGTGGGACTGCTCTTCGGCCTCTTTCACATCAGCATCTTCCGCATCCTGCCGACCGCCCTACTCGGCATGCTACTCACCTACTTCGTGCTGCGCAGCGGCTCCCTGTATCCGGCGATCCTGATACATTTGCTCAACAACGGGCTGGCCGTCATGCTCGCCACCGGCCATATGCCCGGCTTCGTATTCCAGTGGCTGGGCATCGATCCCCATCTCGAAGAACTGGAAGTTATCCCCGACCTGCCTTTGCCGGCGCTGCTGATGGCGCTCCTCGCTTTCGTATTGGGTCTCCTGCTTTTTGAACGGGCCATCCGTAAACGAAGCGGGAAAAAAGCTGATGCAACCACCAATTAGAAAACGGGGCTGGATAATCCTGCCCCGTCGAAATGAGAAAATGTTTGCGCTTGGCGCGGAAGCCCTCAATCCAGCAATTCGTTCTGCAGCAACTGGTCCAGGGTCTGCCGGCGACGTATTAGCTTAAATTCACCGGGGCGGGTACGCAGCAATTCGGCGCATTCCGGGAAGGCATTGTAATTTTTTGCGGCCATGGCGCTGCAGTAGGCCCCGGCGGCTTCGATCACAATCAAATCACCGATCTGGGCTGCCTTGAGTCGCCGTGGCTGGAGCCCTTCGGGGTTGCCCGGCTCCGGCGTGAGGATATCCCCACTTTCACAGCAATGTCCCACGACCAGGGCTTCGGCCTCCCCACGCGCCC